>CAZWRD010000094.1:0-12488 GCA_964636105.1 uncultured Bacteroides sp. | reverse complement strand
CTGAATTGTCTTCAGTTGGTTTCCAGGCAGTTTGGGCTGGTTATTATGTAGAACCACGCTATATGGTTGATCCGGAATTAGGTTTGTTTATCGGTTTACGTGGTCATGGTTTTATGCTAAGTCAATATTTAGCAAAGGTTTATGTAGATAAATTAATGGGGCGTGAAGTTCCAGCATATTTCGACAGACTTAAACTTAGTGGTGATGGTTTGCCTGAAAAAGCTTTCAAATAAAAATAAAAAGAGCCCGATAATCATTTGACTGTCGGGCTTTTTTATTATAAAACTAATTGAGGATTAGTTGTTTTTTTCAATTTTTACATCATCAATCCAAAAACTACCTGGAGATAAAACATTAAGTTCAAAACGAAGACGATTCATCTGATCAGGAATAGTGTATGTAGTTTCGATTAATTTCCAATCATTTGTAATTTCTGAAGAAATCAGCATTGGAACATCTACACCACTTTTAGCATTTACGCCTCTGATTTTATAATAAAACTTACATCCTGAATTTTTAAACCAGAAACTAACTTTATAAGTTTCACCGGACTTTACTTCTGTTTCATTAGCTAATCCCGGTGAAAATCTTTCTCCTCTATCTGAACAACTTCTGATCTGAAATTTTACGGATTTTTTACCTTCCTTAAAATCAGGAGTATCTGTAATAATATCAAAATCACCTGATTCTGTTGTGCTTTTTGTGTAAAAAAGCCAGTTAACCGGCAATCCGTTTTCAACTATTTCAAAACTACCATTTAACCCCACATTTGTATTAATTACGGATTCACTCATTTGTGTGCAAGATGTTAAATAAAAGATAGTTAAAAGTATTGTGCTTAAAAAATTGAATTTTGTCTTTATATTCATATGTTTATTTATTTAAATAATAATCAATAGCTTTGCCAGATAAAGTTATACTATTAGAATCTGAATTAATTTTTAATTTTTTAATTAATAAATCATTGATATGCAAAGAAGCATATTCTCCTTTATTGAAATACAAAAGTTCATTAATTTCATTTTTATTTGATAAAATTAAATTTGAGCTTTTTCCATTAAAAATTAAAGTATTTATTTTTGAATTATCAACGCTAAAAGATGTATGACCTTCATTTCCATATAAGTTTAAGGTATCCTGCTGTATATTATCGATATTGCAAATTATATTTCTGGCTGTTATTGAATTTAATGAATAGGGTAATGTAATCTTAATTTCCGGAGTATTACTACATTCCGTATATAATTCATTATTAAATATATTCACAAAAAGCGTATCTTTTATAAACCAATTATTGCATTTGTCGGTAAATCTGGGATGTGAGAATATTTCAAGTTTAAATTCATTACCATATTTTATTTCATAAGTTTTTTGAGTGTAAGCATTCAAAACCAAATGTTTAAATGGTTTGTAGTTTTTAATGGCTACTTCTGAATATTTGGCATTTTTAGCATTAAATGCTGGCTCAACAGTTGCGTTAAAAACTTGAAGTATAATAAGAATTACAAATGATAATCCCAAAACAATGAGAATTATATTGCTTATTTTTGATGTTTTCATATTTATTTTGCGTTTTTTGATTTAATAAATTCTGTGTAATACTTTTCAATTTCCTGAATACTGATATTTAAAATTTGCATATTCTTCAGAAAAACAGGTAATTCTGTTTCCAAAAATTCCTGACGGCGAAATGCACTTACTTTTTCAATGGCATTTAGCGTTACAAAAAAACCAATACCTCTTTTGTTATAAATAATTTCTTTGTTTTGCAAAAATTCATAAGCTCTCATAGCGGTATTTGGATTAACTTCCAATTTAACAGCAAGTTCGCGTACAGAAGAAATTTTTTCATCCGATTTCCAGACACCTAATAATATTTTTTCGCATACATAATCAGCTATTTGCAGATATATGGCTTGTGGTTCTTTAAATTCCATTTAATTTCCTTTCTGTTGATTAAACCTGTTTTTCATTGATTTTGAAGTAAGATGCAATCCAAATTAATGGGAATCCAAAATAAACAAGATAATGCATTATAGTATAAATGTATGCGGGCGATTCTATTTGGTAATTACCCCCAAAAAAAACATCTCCATATTTTAAATTTGGAATATCTTTAAAAACCAAGCTCATAAGAAGAGTATAAATAAGCTGTATAAATACATAAAATAAAAATAATGAGAATCCGGTTTTAATGATAGCCGCTTTTTTAAATATCAGTGAGCCAATTAAAAATATACTTTGAATAAAGAATAAAGCACTATAAAAAGTCCAGTATTTTGAAAAATGAGTCAGATAATGCAATATCGTAAAATCCTGAAATAAAATAAGTTCAACACTTAAAACTATACCAAAATATATGATGCTAAATATAATTACATTAATAATGAAAGAAACCAATATTCTTTCAAAAGCTGATACAGGAAGTAATAGGTTTCCAATTTCAGGAGCTTTTTTGCTCAAAAATGTAAACCATGAACTGCTTAACAAAATGGCTGCAGGAAAGATAAATACGGAATAATAGCCAATACGAAAATCAAACTTAAGTGTTTGACTTTTAGTTCCTATAAGTGAAATTAAATCCAAAGCAAACAAAACCGCAAAAACCAAAACTGAGCCCATTAAAAATATTTTCAAATTCTTGGAAGTTTGTTCTTTGAACAAAAGTACGAAACGTTTTAACTGAAATATATTGTTCATATCTATTTGGTATTTATTGTTTTAAACAAATTCTGCATTCTTGTTTTGTTCGCAAATGTTGCATTAAACAGCATCTCGATATCGAGTTTGCTTTCTTCATTATGAAGGTTTTCAACAACTACCCAGTTTCCTTTCAAACTGCTTTCTGAAAACAAGATGTTTTCTTCTTTTTCACTATGTGATAATGCTTTAAAACAGAGTTTTGCTGTAATATTTTCAATAGGTTCACTAATAATTACATCCTGCTGGTCGAGAATAGTAATTGAATCTATCAGATTATCAAGATCTCTCACCTGATGTGTTGAAATAATCACACATTTGTTGTCATCAATTGCGCCAGCCATAATTTTACGAAACTGACTTTTTGAAGGAATATCCAAACCATTAGTCGGTTCATCCATAATCAGAAGTTTGGTATTGGTAGCTAATCCAAAGGAAATCAGTACTTTTTTCTTTTGCCCGTACGACAAACTGTTCAATTTCTCATTGTCATGTATTTCAAATTCACTCAGATATTCGTTAAATTGATTTTCATTAAAATTGGGATAAAATCCGGCATAAATGTCTTTAAACTTTTGGATACTGAAATCGGGTAAAGTAAATTCTTCAAACAAAAAATAAATATCCTGCAACATACTGGGTTTACGTTTGCTTGGATCAAAGCCCAATGTTTTGATATTACCATCGTTAGGAAATAATAATCCTGAAATCAATTTAAGCAAAGTAGTTTTGCCAGCGCCGTTTTTCCCCAGTAAACCATGTATGCGTCCCGAAGGAAGTTGCAAATTCAAATGATTGAAAAGCGGCTTTTTCTTTTTATAGCTAAACGCTAATTCATTAATTTCTATCATTTTAAAATATTTAATTGTTTTAGTGTACTATTGTATTAATACACTGCAAATATACGACAGGATTTTGCGAAAACAAGAAAAATTTTGTTAAAATAGAAAAATAATTTTTAATATAATGATTTTGTGTGTTTTATATATAATAATTTTATAATTTATTTCAGGCTAACTAATGTAATTCCATCGCCACCTCTTTCGATATGCTGATCTCTAATATCTTTAACTTCATCAATACTCCTTAGATATTCGCGGATTACATGTCGTAAGATTCCATTGCCTTTTCCATGTAAAATGGTTAATTCATACACACTCAACAAAATGGCTTCATCTACCAGATTTTTTACTAATAAAATAGCTTCTTCGGCTCTTTTACCCCTTACATCAAGCGAGGGATTAAAATTAGCTGCTTTGCTGTTGATTTCAGCCATTACACTTCCGTAATTTGTTTTTTTTGTTGATGGAGTTTTTTGAAGTGCTTCTTTCTTAGAAACTTTCTGTAATTGCGATAAAGGTAGGCTTACTTTAATAGAATTTGCAATTACAATGGCTTTGTCACCCTTAATAAATTCAACCTCACCAACTGTTTGTTGACCAATTATTTTTACAAAATCGCCAATAAAAATTGGTGAATTATCAATTTCTTCAAGCTTTTTTACTGAAGTTTTACCTTTGGTTTTCTTTACCGAAGAATCAATTTTTTCGATTTTCTCTTCAAATTTGCTGATATTTTCTCTTGCCTGACGAGTAATCTCCTTTTCGGCATTGCTTTCTTTAATTTGTCTTACCGCATTTTCAATGATGCGGTTTGATTGATGAATCAATTCTTTTGCTTCATCCTTGGCTTGCTTAATAATCTGACGTTTAGAGATTTCGAGCGTATCACTCAGTTTCTGATACTTTTCAATCATTTCAGAAAGAAAATCATCTGCAATTTTTAATTCTTGTTTTTGTCTGATAATTTCTTCTTTATCAACCTCAAGTTGTTGAAGTTGCTGCTCGAAATCAAGATGAGATTTTCCTGATTTGGAACGTGCTTTATCGAGTACAGATTTTTGGAATCCAATATTTTGAGCTATTTCAAAAGCAAATGAACTACCTGGTTTACCAATTTTAAGCTTATACAAAGGGTGCATATTTTCGGTATCGTAAAGCATTGCTCCATTGATAATTCCCTCTATTTTACCAGCCATTAATTTCAGATTGGAATAATGAGTGGTAATAACTCCAAAAGCATGCTTACTAGCCACTTCTTCTAAAATTGACTCAGCTATAGCACCACCCAACTGAGGCTCGGTGCCAGCTCCAAATTCATCTATAAGAAATAAAGTAGATTTATTGGCATTTTCGAGCAATTTTTTCATATTCAGCAAATGAGAACTATACGTACTCAAATCATTCTCAATAGATTGCTCATCACCAATATCGATAAACAAATGATTGAAAATTCCGGTTTCTGAAGTATGTTTCATTGGAATCAATAATCCGCATTGAAGCATATATTGCAGTAAACCAACAGTTTTCAAACAAACAGATTTGCCTCCGGCATTGGGCCCTGAAATAATTAATATTCTATCCTTTTTATTTAATTTTATTGTAAGAGGTTCAATTTCTTTATTTTGTGCTTTGTGTGATAAATAAAGCAAAGGATGTTTGGCATTATACCATTCCAATTGCGTTTTGTTTGATATTAAAGGCTTTACACCTTCGATTTTTATAGCAAATCTGGCTTTTGCCCTAATAAAATCCATCAGCGACAAGAAATAATATGCTTGTTTGAGTTCATAGGAATAAGGACGCAGAAAATCAGTAAATTCGATAAGAATTTTTACAATCTCAATACGTTCGTCATGTTCAAGTTCTCTAATTTCGTTGTTTAATTCAAAAACTTCTTCTGGTTCAACATAATAAGTTTGCCCGGTTGCCGAAGCGTCATGCACAAATCCTCTGATTTTTCGCTTGTTGCTTGCCGTAACAGGAATTACAGCTCTTCCATTCCGGATAGTAACCGAAACATCATCACCCGTCCAGCCTTCTTTGCGGGCAATTGTAAGTGTTTGATTCAGTTTCTTTTCGGCATTTGCAGTCTTTTGTCGTAAATCTTTCCTTATTTTATATAAATCACTTGAAGCATCATCTCTAATAATTCCTTTTTCGTCTAATATCCTGTCTATTGCCTGTATCAAGTTTTCATTCAGATTTACTTTAGCTGAAAGTTTATATAATTCAGGATATTTAATTTCATCTTCAGATGGTTTTAAAAATTTCAAACAGTTAAAAATGCAAATCAAAGACAATTTTAAATCGATAAGTGATTGTATTTCAATAAATGAACCCTGAACTCTAATTCTGTCAATTTCGGGAGTAAGATCAAAATAATCCTGTGAGGGAAAGTGATTATCAAAAAGTAAAATCTGTCGGAATTCCTCTGTTTGGTCAAGTAAAGTATTTATCAGATTAAAATCGTTTCTGAAAGAAAAACTATCAGAAATCTTCTCACCCAAAGAGCTTACACATTCTTTTTTAATAAGTTGACGAACCGAATCAAAGCCTATTTTTTGTTCGATATTTGAAGGATGAATCAAAGTTTTTTGTTTTTTACAAGTTAAAGTATTATTTCAGATTCTCTATATCTGCCTGAAATTTAAAGCCTAGGCGTTTGCCTGTTTTTAATCGCATAGAATCAAGATTCGACTGCATTTCATAAACCGTAACCTCCTTAACTTCTTCATAAGGTGGTGTGAGTAAATCGAAATTGGAAGTATATAAAATGGCTTTTTCAAGAATTTCTCTGGCAGCATTCTTATCTAAAACATTATTAGAGAAATTATTATACAACATACCAACTTCTTTTTTCCCTTCGATATAATAATGATTTTCGTTATTAATAAAAACTCTTCCAATTAGATACCCAATATCATTTTCGCGGTTATATTTAAAAGAATCAGCCAGAAAATTGTAAATATTGATAATTCCGCAATACGAACGATCTGGTTTTTCTTTTATATAAGAAGTTTTCATAATTTCGTGATTTCTCGAAAATTCAAAAATATTAGTATGCATCGTAAAGATTAGAATATCACCGGCAAATTTCATTTCGAATTCAAATCCGCTTTTGTCTTTATAGTCGAAAGAAATCCTTTTTTCGTCAGCAGGTAATTTAACTTTAAAATCGTTAATTACCTCTGCACTAACTTCTTTCAAAAGATTAATTGCACTAAGAGTACAAGCATAAATATCTTGTTTTAGCTGTGCTTTTTTTAGTACGATATTAAAAAGTTCAGGTTTAGAATTGTTATTTTCCATTTTAATATTATTATTTGCTTGATCCCCATTTAAATGAATTTGTTTCAACATTAGCCAGTTGCAAAACCCTATCGATAACCGTAGCTGCCACTTCTTCAATAGTTTGTGGCTTGCTATAAAACGAAGGAGTTGCCGGACAAATAATTCCACCTGCTTCAGTTAGTATTTTCATATTATTTATATGTATCAGATTAAGAGGTGTTTCACGACATACAAGTATGAGCTTTTTTCTTTCTTTAAGCATAACATCGGCAGCACGGCTAATTAAATCGCTTGCTATACCAGATGAAATTCGTCCTAAAGTTCCCATCGTGCACGGACAAACAATTAAAACATCATAAGCAGCAGAACCTGAAGCAAATGGCGCATAAAAATCATTTGACTTATAGGATTTGAAAGGTAATATTTTATAATCTTCATTGCCAAGTTCATATTCCCAAACATCTTTTGCATTTTCGGTAAAAACAAAACCAATTTCAGCAAACTGATCCTGATATTGAATAAGTTTGTCGAACAAAACCTTGGCATAAACTGCTCCGCTTGCACCTGTTACTCCTACAGCTAATTTTATTTTACTGATCTTTGGCATGATTAATAACATATTGTAGTGAAAGTACCAATGAATTATTGAATTGCCCGTAATGAAACCAAATATATCGATCACCAGGAGCTGCTTTTTCTCTAATTCCAAGCAATGAATAATCAGCTCTGAAATTTACATTCCAACTGTCATTTACTTTATAAACAAAGCCAGTATTTAAACTTAAAGCAATGTTTCTGAATGGATTGCTACTAATCTCAAAATGATCTCGTTCCTCGTAATTTGAAACCAAAACGCCAAAAGCAGGACCAATTTCAGCAGAAAAATTTTGAGACAATTTATATTGCAATAACAAAGGAATCTGAATATAAGACAAACTCATTTTGTATTGATCAAAATCATTTTTCTCATAATTTGGATTGTGCTTGCTCCCTTTTTGGATATATTCGAGTTCTAATTGCAATGATGTACGATATGAAAGTTTGTAACTAACAAAAACACCCATATTAAATCCAAATTTATCAAAACCACTATAAGTGTCGCCATCAACCTGAGAGGCTACTATTCCAAGTTTGGCTCCTGCATTAAAGTATTGAGCTTTAGCAGAAAAACTTAGCATTGCAAAAGTAAACAGAATCAGAATTTTGTATTTCATTTCATCAGAATTAATATTCATTTTTTTAATTTAATACGAACTAAATAAATGCTATTTCTATTTTAAGTTATTGATAATAAATGTATGTTATCTTTTTTATAAACCCGACAGGTCTTTATTACCTGTCAGGTTTTGTATTTATTCAGGTCTTATCTGATTAAACCAGATATTAATATGTTTTGTTAAACAAAAAGCATTAATTACCTGATTATCGCTTGCAATTTTTCAGTATAAACTTTTATCAGTTTATTCATAATGCCTTCTATTTGCTTATCATTTAAGGTTTTTTCCTTATCCTGCAATATAAAACTTACTGCATATGATTTTTTACCGGCTTCCAGTTTGTCGCCTTCGTAAACGTCAAACAGATTAACTTTTTGCAATATATTTTTTTCGGTTTGATAAGCCAGTTTTACGATTTCGGCAAACGTAACTTCCTTATTGATAAGCAGTGCCAGATCGCGACGAACTTCTGGAAACTTAGTCACTTCGGTATAGTTAATTTCTTTTGTCGGAATTAATTTAATCATCAAATCCCAATTAAAATCGGCATAAAAAACGGGCTGTTTGATACCAAATGACAAAAGCAGTTTATTTTGCAAACTTCCTACTGATAACAAGGTTTTGCCGTTGGCAACATAAGTTAATGCTTCTGAAAAAACAGAATTTGCAGTTTTGCTGATTTGCATTTTATCAGTACTGATTCTTAGTCTTTTAAAAATATTTTCAACATAAACTTTCAGACTAAAGAAATCAGAAGTCGTATTGGCTGTGCTCCAGCTTTCTGGCATTTTGCGGCCACTTAAAAATATTGCCAGATGTTTTTCTTCAGCAAAACGTTTGGTAACTTTTGCTGCGTTGTCGGCTTCGGCATTGTAAGTGTAAATCTTGCCAAATTCATACAACTTCAAATCCGTTGATTTGCGATTGATGTTATAGCTAATGCTTTCTAAACCACCAAATAACAAAGACTGACGCATTACATCCAGTTCTTTGCTTAATGGATTTAAAATCGTTACATTAGCTGCCGGATTCAAATCTTCCAGTTTTGCCACATAATCAGAACTTGTTAGCGAATTGTTCATGATTTCGACAAAAGAATTGGCTGTTAAATAATCAGCTATGGTGTTCTGAATCTTTTCTTTATCAGGCTTTTGCAAATATGAAATACTCGAATGCAATTCACTGCTCAATTCAATATTGTTATATCCGTAAACTCTCAGAATTTCCTCAATTACGTCAGCTTCGCGGCATACGTCCACTTTATTGGTAGGTATCAAGAGGTTTAAACCTTCTTCAGTTTCGTTGCTGATTTCTATTTCGAGTGAAGTTAAGATGCTTTTTACTTTCTGTTTTTCAATAGTTTTACCAATTAAACGATTGATATTATGATAGGTGACCTCTACGGTTTTTTTATTGATAATATTTGGATAAACATCAATAATATCTGATGAAACTTCGCCACCTGCAATTTCTTTCATCAGCATAATGGCTCTTTTTAAAGCATAAACTGTAATATTGGGATCGCAACCACGCTCGTATCGGAAACTGGCATCGGTTTTTAAACCGTGGAATTTTGATGTTTTACGTATTGTTGTTGGATCGAAATAAGCACTTTCGAGGAAAATATTTTTGGTATCGGCAGTTACTCCCGATTTTGAACCACCAAAAACTCCGGCAATACACATGCCTTCAGCTGTATTGCATATCATCAAATCTTCGCCTGATAGTTTTCTTTCAGTTCCATCGAGTGTAACAAAAGCGGTATCTTTGGCCAGTTTTTTTACAATAACTTTTTTACCCGTAATTTTATCAGCATCAAATGCATGCAGCGGCTGACCGCATTCAAATAAAACATAATTGGTAATATCTACAATATTATTTATCGGACGCAAACCAATTGATAAAAGTTTCTTTTTCAGCCAGTCAGGAGAATCCTTTACTTTTATTCCCGATAAGGTAATGCCAGTATAACGAGGACAAGCGCTTAAATCTTCTATTTCTATATCAATATGCAGATTATGATTATCTGTTTTAAAAGCAGATACATCGGGATAATTCAGTTTCATTTTTTCTGAATTACCTTCGATATTGTTGTAAACAGCCATTAAATCACGGGCTACACCAATATGTGAAGTTGCATCTGACCGATTAGGCGTCAAACCGATTTCGAAAGTAAAATCGTCTTCAATTCCGAAATAATCACGGGCAGGAGTTCCAACCACAGCATTGCTGTCGAGTACCATAATTCCGGCATGCGAATGGCCTAAGCCCAGTTCGTCTTCGGCACAAATCATTCCTTCGGAAAGCTCACCTCTGATTTTCGATTTTTTGATGGTAAATGACTCATCACCACTATAAATAACAGTACCAATTGTAGCTACCGGAACTTTTTGTCCGGCGGCAACATTTGGAGCTCCGCAAACGATATGCAATAATTCTTCTGCACCTACATCTACCGTTGTGATGCTTAATTTATCAGCATCGGGATGTTTTACACAGGTTTTAACTTCGCCGATAACAACACCTTGCAATCCGCCTTTTACGCTTTCGGTTTTTTCGATACCTTCTACTTCCAATCCGCATCCGGTAAGCAATTCGCCGGCTTTTACAGGTGATAATTCAGTATTTATATAGCTTTTGAGCCAGTTATATGAAATCTTCATTTGATATTATGTAGTTTAAAAAGGGCAAATTTACAAATTTTGTGTGTATTATGAAGAAAAAATCTTTAATTTAATGGAAATCAGACTGAGGGGAATTTTTCTCATATACATAGAAAAAAATTGATTGTTTTCAAACGCTTTGACAAATTTTTATATCACAAACTGTTTAATCGAAAACAAAAACTACAATCAATTTTTGCTATACTCAAATTATCATTACCTCTGTATTTTAATGCATTAAAAAACATTATTCATCAATTAACTTTTCATGGTTTTGAGAATCAGATTTCCTAAGCAAAAAAAAATGACGATATAGAATTTGAGTTTATATTTAAATAGAAAAAGCGAACTGCCTCAACAATTCGCTTTTTTTATATTTATAAAAAAGACTTTTTTATTCTTTCGATTTCATATTATGAAATACATTGGTAACATCTTCATCTTCTTCTAGTTTTTCGAGAAGTTTGTCAACATCAAGCTGTTGCTCGGCAGTTAACTCTTTCATTTCAGTAGGTATGCGCTCAAATTCGAAAGTAGAAATAACAAAATTGTTTTCTTCAAGGTATTTCTGAATAGGACCAAAACAAGTAAATTCAGCATAAACCATAATAAATTGATCTTCCTCAAAAACATCTTCGGCACCAAAATCAATCAATTCGAATTCGAGTTCTTCGAGATTAATTTCTTCTTTTTTCTCAATTTTAAAATAGCATTTTCGTTCAAACAAAAAATCAAGCATACCAGTAGTTCCTAAAGTTCCGTTGTATTTATTAAAATAACTACGCACATTGGCCACAGTACGAACTGGATTATCAGTAGCTGTTTCAACTAAAATAGCAATTCCATGAGGTCCTTTTCCTTCATAAACCAATTCTTTGTAATCTTTAGTATCTTTTTCGGTAGCTTTTTTAATTGCTCTATCCACATTTTCTCGAGGCATATTTTCAGATTTTGCATTCTGAATCAATAATCTCAAACGAGGATTGGTATGTGGATCTCCACCACCAGCTTTAGCAGCCATTGTAATTTCTTTACCTAATTTGGTGAATACCTTCGACATATTGCCCCAGCGTTTAAACTTACGCGCTTTACGAAACTCAAATGCTCTTCCCATTATTTAAAGTATTTATTTTTTTTTTTTTTTTAAGAATAATATTAAGATGCAAAGATAATATTAAAATATAAAAACAAAAAAAAGCAGACAAATAAAATCATCCACTTTCTTATCTTTTTTCAATCAAAAAACTTAATCTTTAATTAATTCAATTATCTTTTCTTTGAGTGATTTCTCTCATAAATCAGATTTTTTTCATTTTCAGCATTATCAACTGCAAAAGATTTTAGCTGACCTTCTTCCACTAAATCTATTTTTTTCCTGTAATTTGTTGCAAATCATTTATAATTCTTACATATTTGAATAATGAAACTTTTGTATCAGGAATAAAATTGACTAAAATATCAATATCACTTTTCGGAGTTTCTTCCTCGCGGGCATAAGAACCAAATATCCAGGCTTTTTCGATAGGCTGACACGAAAAATATTCAGCTATTTTATTTGCAATTAGACTGTTCATTATTCACTCTGAAATTAAAAAACAAAGATAATACATTTTATTATTGTTTGGTATTTTGCTTTAAATATTATTCAACAAAAAAAGCGAACCAATTTAATCAGTTCGCTTTTTTTATATAATCCCAACTAATATATTAATATTCAGCTGGTAATTCTTTCATTTGCTTCAAAGTAAATACAGGGCCGTCTTTGCAGACAAAAA
>CAZWRD010000093.1:0-12617 GCA_964636105.1 uncultured Bacteroides sp. | reverse complement strand
CAGCAAAAGACTTTATTCAGTTAAAAAATATTGATGATAAAAAAGTGAATATTCAGATTTTAAATATTGAAGGTAAAATAATTAAAAATATATTGTTCTCAGATAATTCTGAAAGAATTATTGCATGCGAAAGTTTTGCAAAAGGAGTTTATTTTGTAAAAGTTATAACATCAGATAAAAGTTATTCTTTAAAATTCATTAAGCAATAATAAAATTAATGCAAATCAGGAAGTAATATTTTAACTTCCTGATTTCTTTTAAATCTATAACTCTTTAGTTTGCAATGAAAAAAAAATACATTCTGCTTTTTTTAATTCTATTTCCATTTTTTCTAAAATCACAACTTCCTTCATCTTTCGATTTGCGAAATTACAATGGTAATAATTATGTTACAACAATAAAAGCACAGCAAGGAGGAACGTGTTGGACACATGGTGCAATGGCTGCAATTGAGGGTAATATGTTAATGACTGGAATTTGGCAACAATCTGGTGAATTGGGAGAACCCAATCTATCAGAATACCATCTCGATTGGTGGAATGGTTTTAATCAACATAATAATGATGATTTAAATCCACCAATCGGAAATGGACTTACGGTTCATAATGGCGGTGATTATCGTGTTACTGCTGCCTATCTATCAAGAGGAGAAGGTTCTGTAAGAGAAATTGATGCATCATCTTTTTCAACTGCTCCCTTACGTTTCGATACTTCATTTCATCGTTATTATGTTCGCAATATCGAATGGTTTACAGCTGGACATCAATTAGAGCGAATTAATACCATAAAAAAGAAGATAATGACTCAGGGTGTTTTAGGTACTTGTATGTGTGTTGGAAGTTACTGGTCGGCAGGAAATATTCATTATCAGCCACCTAATGATTTAAATGACCCCAATCATGCTATAGCTATTATTGGTTGGGATGATCACATTGATACACCTGCCGACGAAGCTGGGGCTTGGCTTTGTAAAAATAGCTGGGGAAGTGGTTGGGGAAATAATGGATATTTCTGGATTTCTTATTATGACAAACATTGTGGACAACATCCGCAAATGGGGGCTATCTCTTTTCAAAATGTTGAACCCATACAATATGATCGTATTTATTATCATGATTATCATGGATGGCGAGACGAACTTCTTAAATGTAATCAGGCATTCAATAAGTTTGTTGCTAGCGATTTTGAGACTTTAAAAGCGGTTAGTTTTTATACTGCTGTTGATAGTATTGATTATTCAATTGTTATTTATGACAACTTTATTAATGGAAATTTACAGAATGTTTTATCGTTTAAATCTGGTTTTATTAATCATTCTGGTTTTCACACAATTAATCTCGATTCTATCGTTCAGCTTTCGCCTGCTAATGACTTTTATATTTCGTTGATGCTTGCTGATGGCGGACAACCTTATGACAAAACATCATCGGTGCCTGTATTATTAGGAAGTTCTGCAAGAACAATTGTTAATTCAACTGCCACTCAAGGTCAAAGTTTTTATTTGGATATGAATGGAGATTGGGTTGATTTATTTTCGTATGATTCAACTGCCAACTTTTGTATTAAAGGATTAAGTGTAAAATTATTGCCAGATAATGCATTTCTTCCATCAGGAAATACATCTGTTTGCAAAGGAGAAGTTTATAGTGTTTATCAAATTCCAAAAGTAAAATATGCAACAGATTATTTGTGGTCAATATATCCTGCAAATGCAGCCACTATTGTCGATAATGATACGATTGCTCAAGTATATTGGAACACAGGTTTTACGGGTATGGCTGAGCTATCAGTAAAAGCAAAAAACAATTGGGGTTTTGGTGCTTCATCACCTTTATTAACAATAAATATTAATGATTTACCCATTGTAAATATTGGAAACGATACTTTAGTTTTTCTAAACCAAAGCATTTCAATTGCAGCAAATCAGACATTTTCATCTTATCTATGGAGTAATAATAGTATAGATTCATCTGTTTTTATAAATGCAGCATTTCTTGGTGCAGGCACACATCAGATTTGGTTGAGCGTTACCGACACAAATGCTTGTGTAAATTCTGATACATTAATAATTACAATAATTGATGATGTTTCAATTGATATTATTGAAAAACAAGTTATTAAAATATATCCAAATCCTGTATCAGAATACATTAAAATTGATGGAGTTACAGATTTGAATACATCAGTTAAAATACTAAATATCGAAGGACAGCTTCTAAAGGAGTTGCTGTTTGCTGATATTAAAGAAAATAAAATTGATATTAAGAATTTTGCAAAAGGAGTTTATTTTGTAAAAGTAATTTCTGCTAAAACCCAGTATTTTTTGAAATTTATTAAGTATTAATACATGTGTTTGATTTATGAGATTTAAAGTTTTACATTTATTATCAGCGTTTTAAGATTTAATTATTCAGAATATAACTACTTTTTAATTAGATACAAATAAAAAATCTATAATAATAAAAAAAATTATAATAATTAAATATATATGCAATTCATTTTACCACAATGGCTTAAATTGATTTTAAAGAGATATTCAAATTACACAAGAATATCACCTCAAGAAATTGATATTTTGAAAAAAAACCTACAGAAATATAATATTACAAATCCGTTGGTTAGTATTATAATACCAGCATGGAATGAGGATGAAAATATTACGAAGACAATAGCATCTTTAGCATTAAATAAAACTAATTATTTATGTGAATTAATAATTGTTAATAATAATTCAACCGATAATACCCAATCAATAATTGATGAATTTGGAGTAAAGTCATTTTTTGAAGAGGTACAAGGAATAGCTCCAGCAAGAAGATGCGGTTTAATTAATGCTAAGGGTAAATATATTTTATGTTGTGATTGCGACACTATCTACCCCCCAAATTGGATAACTACAATGGTAAATGCATTAATTGAAAATGAGAAATCTGGTGTAGCATGTATTTATGGATCATACTCTTTTATTCCTTCAAATGAAAAATTAAGATTTTTGATGGGTTTGTATGAAGTTTTTTCTACTATTTTAAAAAGAATAAAACCAAGCAAAATTGAAGGTTTAAATGTTATGGGTTTTAATTTTGGCTTTATACGAGAAATTGGATTAAAATCGGATGGTTTTATTATGAAAAATCCTAGAAAATTCAGAAATGTTCTTGGAAGCAAAGATTTTGTAATTCAAAGCGAGGATGCCAAAATGGCATTATCAATTGTTAAGGCTGGTTATAAATTAATGTTTGTTAATAATAAAAATTCGGTTGCTTGGACAAGTAATCGCAGGTTAATAATGGAGGGTGGTTTTTTTAAGGGTATTATAATTCGAATTATTAAATTAATTAGTTGGAATCTTTTTATTAAAATTAAGAAAAAATAAGGCAACTTTCATCAATGTTTTGTTGTCTAAGAAAAAATTTATATCTTAATTTAAAAAGTCAAATGAAAAAAAATCTATTTATTATCGTTGTATTAGCATTATTGCCATTTGTAAAATTATCAGCACAATGTGCACAAACTGCTAATATTTTCACTTTTACTTATGGTGGGCATACTTATGAAGTTGTAAAAGAATTAAAAAACTGGACAGATGCAAAAGCCTGTGCTGTTGAAAGAGGTGGGTATTTAGTTGCTATTGATAGTGGTGCTGAAAAAAACTACATTATGGGGCAATTAATGATGAGTTCCGCTGCCAATATTAATTCAAATTACTATCCTGTAATGGATGGTGGTGGTGCTTCTTATATATGGACAGGTGGTTCAGATGCAGTAAACGAGGGAACATGGTATTGGCAAGGAAGTCCTTTAATGTCTCCTTTTTATATAGGACAGGGCACTGCTGGTAGTGGAGGAGGTGCAGCTGTTGGAGGTGCTTATGTTAATTGGGGTTGTACATCAGCATGCGAACCAGATAACTTCTTTTATTTACATGATCAGGATGCTTTAGGATTGGCGATGGGTTCATGGCCCTATGGAGTAGCAGGGCAATGGAATGATATTGATATAAATAATACATTATATTTTTTAATTGAGAAAAATGGCATAATACCAACTCCTTGTGCAACACCAACCTTATTGTCTGCTTTTAATATTACCACTACTTCTGCAAAAATTCGTTGGACAAGTACTGCTCCTAACTTTAGTGTAAAATACAAAACATCCACAGCAAGTTCATGGACAACTGTTTCGTCGGCTAATGATACATTGTTACTTTCTGGTTTAATTAAAAATACAACTTATAATTATCAGGTGAAAGCAATATGCAGTGCAACATCTTCCGATACAAGTACTTGGACGGCAATATCAACCTTTATTACATTAAATGATGTTGGAATTCATGAAGATTATAACGATAATATTATTATTTATCCTAATCCAGCCAATAGTTATATTCAAATTGAAGGTATTGATGACTTAAATGCAAAACTACAAATTATAACTATCGAAGGAAAAAAGCTAAAAGAGATTCAATATTCTGAATTATCAAAAGGTAAAATTAATATAAATAACTTGCCTAAAGGAGTTTATTTTGTAAAAGTAATTTCTGCTAAAACCCAGTATTTTTTGAAATTTATTAAGTATTAATACATTGTAAATAAAATAAATACTGAAGATAAAAGATAATTTATTTGATTTTTATTTATAACATTAATATTATGATATTTTTATGAAAAAAACTCTTTTTTTTATTTTAGTTTTTCTAAGTACAACATTATTTTCTCAAAACACATGGAATCTGGTTAATACAGGAACTTCAAGCAGTCTTTTTTCTTTAAGTTTTCCATCTTCTCAAATAGGTTGGGTTGTAGGGCAAGATGGTTTAATAATGAAAACTAACGATGAAGGAAACTCATGGAATGCGCAAACAAGCAATGTATTAAACAGTTTATATGGATGTTTTTTCCCAACAGTTACAACAGGTTGGTCTGTTGGATGGGATGGTAAAATTTTAAAAACATCAGATGGAGGTAATACTTGGGTTTCTCAGGTGAGTGGAACTACCAATTATTTGAACTCTGCTTATTTCTTTTCATCTACTTCAGGGATTATTGTAGGCGAAAATGGTACTATTCTGAAAACTACTGATGGCGGAAATACATGGAATAGTGTTACTTCTAACACAACTATGATACTTTATATGATACATTTTACTTCGCCATCTACCGGAATAATTGTAGGTCAAGGAGGCAGGATTCTTAAAACATCAGATGGGGGAAATACTTGGCTTATAAAGAATAGTGGAATCAGTTCAGATTTATTCACACTCCATTTTGCAGATGTAAATATTGGGTATGCTGCCGGAGATTATGGAAAAATAATTAAAACAACAGATGGAGGTGAAACCTGGACGAATATTACTACTCCCAATTCTGTTATAATTAGCACGATAAGATTTGCAAATGCTACAAAAGGATGGGTTGCTCAAATGGATGGTAATTTACTTTTTACTAACGATGGTGGCATAAATTGGGATTCGGATACAAGTTTTGGTATTGATGCCATGTGGTCTAGCTCTTTTACATCACAAGATACAGGTTTTGTGGCTGGTAATGATGGAAAAATGTATAAAACCACCAATGGAGGAGCCCTGTCAATTGATGATAATAAGCAAATTTATGATGATAAAATTCAGTTAAATATTTTCCCAAATCCTATAAATATTGAAGCTGAAATTGATTATTATCTCAATTCAAAAACAGTGTATTTAATTAATTTGCTGGACAATAACGGCAAAAAAATTGATTGCTTAAAAAGTGAAGTTAAAGATAAAGGGAAATATCAAATACGTTTTAATTCAAATAAATATGATACTGGAGTTTATTTTATTGAACTAAAAACAAAAACAGAGAAATTGATTAAAAAACTTATCATTTCGCATAAATAATGAAAACTAAGAAACTTATAGTTATATTTTTTACAATTGTAATAAATAGTTTATTACAGGCTCAGGATACAACCAAAATTTTGTTTATTGGCAATAGTCATACTTTTGTAAATGATTTACCACAAACATTTTATCAACTTGCCACAAAAGCAGGTAGAATTGTTTATGTTGATAATTTAACAATGGGAGGTGCTACATTGCAGATGCATTTGCAAAATCCTGCTACCACTCAGAAAATAAACGAAAAGCATTGGGATTATGTAATATTACAGGAGCAGAGCCAAATACCCTCATTTATTCCTGAACGTGATACGATGATGTATCCTTATGCCATTGCACTCGACAGCATAATACATAGTAACTGGCTTTGTACTCAAACTATATTTTTTATGACCTGGGCTCACAAATATGGTGATTTGGGCATTCTTCAAAATGGAGGAACTGATAGCTTTGAAGATATGCAGCAACGATTACGAAGCGGTTATAAAACAATTGCAGATTCTCTTGAAGCAGTTGTTACTCCTTGTGGTTGGGCATGGAGAAAACTTATCCAAACTTATCCCTCAATAGAACTCTATTCTGCTGATAATTATCATCCTGCTGAAAATGGAACCTATTTGGCTGCTTGTACTTTTTTTGCAAGTATTTTTAAAGAAACAGCTGTAGGTATAAATTATTATGGTAACATTTCAACATCTGATGCTACTATATTTCAATCTGTTGCTTCACAAGTAGTACTTGATAGCTTGATTTTGTGGAATATAGGCTTGTACAATCCTAAGCCAACTGCTAATTTTGGATATTTGCAAAGCGGAAACCAGTTTCTCTTTTCTGATAGTTCTTTATTGGCAACTGATTATAAATGGGATTTTGGTGATGGAACTTCATCTGTTTTACAGAATCCAACTCATTCATTTCTTTCAACCGGAAGTTATCTTGTAAGCCTGATTACCCGAAATTCATGTGATGCTGATACCATTAAAAAAACAATACATTTTATTTCAACAAATACAAGTAACACAGAACTTAATAAATATACTATTTATCCCAATCCTTTTTATAATCAAATACAAATTAAAAGTATAGGAAATGATGTAATTCAAAAAATTGAAATTACAGAACTTGAAAGCGGCAAATGTATTTATAATGCTGAAATACAAAACAATAATTTCAATGAATTGGATTTGTCTAATTTGAAAAAGGGAATGTATTTGCTGAAAATTAATAGCAGTAGCAGATGCTTTTTTAGTAAAATTATAAAACAATAATAATTATATAACATCTTATATTCAAATTCTTATGAAAAATTATTGCATTAAATTTTTATTACTTTTCTCAATAATTATATCACAAAATATTTACGCTCAAATAGTTTTTAATCAAACTTACCAAGCAAATACTGAGATAGAAAATGTTTGGCAAACATCTGATAAAGGCTATATTGCAGGTGGTTATTATCAAAGATGGGATAATTCTATTAATGATTGGAATTATGATCATTATATTCTTAAGACAGATTCTGTTGGGAATACAGAGTGGGAAAGAAATTATGATTTTACCGTTCTTGATGGTATGTGCATTGAAGGAAGTATTGTAAGAGAACTAAATAATGGAGGATATGTTTATATTAGTTGTATAAATTGTGCTCAGAATCCACCAAATCCTTTGAGTAAATATCTATTGATTCGTATCAATAATTTAGGTGATACTTTATGGACAAAGACTTATGAACGGCCTAAAAGAAGTATGGGGCAATGGGTTGAACCAACTTATGATGGTGGTTTTATAATGACTGGTTATGCTGCCGATTTTGGAACAAGTGCTGATGTATATATTGTTAAAGCTGATAGTATGGGAAAAGAGAAATGGAATAAAACTTATCAATTATATGGAGAAGATCAGGCATCATGTATCAGGCAGACTTCGGATGGTGGTTATATTGTTGCAGCTGGTAGTGTTTTTGCCTATCCCGATGTAAGAACTTGGTTGTTAAAACTTGATAGTAACGGCGATACAATGTGGACAAAAATTTTTCCTTGGGGAAAGTGGAATGTTAATACATATCTGGAAATTACAAATGATAATGGTTTTATAGTTGCAGTTAAAGATTCAGATTACTATCAGGTTGCATTTAAAACGGATAGCATGGGGAATTTAATTTGGGTTAATAATTTTGGACAAGGCAATGCATGTATTACACAAACTGCTGATAGTGGATTTGCTGTATTCGGATTAAATTATTTTACAGAAATTAATCAAAACGGAAGTATTATTTTTACGAAAAGCGATACAATAAATCCTCGTTTCTGGCAACAATCAAAGGATAAAGGTTATATAACTGCCAAAGGTAACAGATTGATTAAAACAGATTGTGAAGCAAATTTTTTATTTTGGGATATTATTAATTGTCCAATATCGTCAATAAGTACAAATATAGTTGATTTAGAAAAAGAAAAGGGAATTGAAATTTATCCAAATCCTTCTGACGGTTTAGTAAATATAAAGGCAAAACATATTAATCAAATTGAGATTTATAATTATGAAGGTAAGCTAATAATGTCTAAATCAAAAACTAATAATCTGAACAATATTGATATGAGGGGACAATCAAGTGGGTTTTACTTTATCAAACTCATTGGTACAGATTTTATCGATGTAAGAAAAATTGTAATTGAATAATATGATAATAAACAAATGAAATATTCATAACAAAATATATTTTACACAATAGGTGATGATTATTTCATTAAAACCTGATCAGTTTAAAATAAGATAAGTTGATAAAATTCATACAAATAACAAATTATAAACGAATGAAAAAAGTATTTACCATTTTTGCATTTATTTTGGCATTGAGTTGTAAAGCTCAGGATACCATCAAAGTATTGTTTATTGGCAATAGTTTTACTTATGTAGAAAATATGCCCTATTTATTCCGCAATATTGCCGATAGCGCTGGTTACAAAGTTAAAGTTCAGATGTATGCACCCGGAGGTGTAAGCGTTGGCGATATTTCGCAAGGAACACAAGCACACATGAATAACCCTGTTGTTTATGATAATATACGTTCCGACAAATGGGATTATGTGGTTTTGCAGGATAATCAGGGCCGATTTGTTTTAAACTATGGACAATTTTCTTCAACAAGTCTTGTAATACAAGGACATAAACAAATAATGGACTCTGTTATCAAAAACAATCCTTGTGCTAAAATGATTTGGTTTGAAGGTTGGGGACTCAAAAATGGAATGCCACCTTACGGAAATACTGGTATTGAAATGATTGAAAGGATAGCTGCCAATTATCATTTTATGAACGATAGCTTGCATCAGATAATTGCCCCTATAGGTGGAGCATGGAAAAAACTTATAATTACTAATCCAGCAATAGATCCATGGTCGGCAGACGAAGCACATCAATCTTTAGCAGGTTCATTTCTAACGGCTAATGTAATTTATTCTACCATTTTCAGAGATAATCCAATTTACAGCTTAGCAAATGGTGGCTTGGCTTCAAATATTTCAAATATATTAAAGCAAATTGCTTGGGAAACTTTTGCAGATAGTCTGTTAAATATTAATTTACAATCTATTACCCCCGATTTGCAATGGCAAAACAATCAATTTGTAGCAGGAAATTACCAGCATTATTTCTGGTATAAAGATATGCAATTGCTTACAAGCGCAAACTCCAATATATTAAATATAAATCAAAGTGGTCATTATTATCTGATTGCCCAAAACACCTTGGGATGTAAACTAAAATCTGTTTCGCAACATCTTATAATTACAAATATCGATAAAAAAGAAGAAAATAATTTATGCATATATCCAAATCCTGCAAATGATTTTATTTCTTTAAATTGCAATATTTCAGATTATAAAAATTGTGATATAAAGATTTATAATTTAGCTGGTAAGTTAGTGAAATCAGAAAAAGTAAATCAGAATCAGCAAAAAATTAATTTAAATGATTTAGAAAACGGAGTTTATTTTCTCCATATTAGTTCAGATAAATTTTCAAAGTTAATGAAACTAATTATTCAAAAATAGATAATTGCTAATTTCCAGTTACCTTAAATTCGGTACGACGGTTGTTTGCTTTGCCCTCTTCTGTATTATTGTTGTCAATAGGTTTGCTAAGTCCGTAGCCTTTGTAGGTAAGACGTGTTTTTACAATTCCATTTGCAATTAAATATTCAAAAACTGTACGTGCTCTGTTTTCGGAAAGTGTAAGATTGTATTTTTCGTTACCAACATTATCGGTATGTCCGCTAATTTCAATTTTTAGTACCGGATTTAGTTTTAATAAAGCACAAAGTCTGTCTAATTCAACTTTCGATTCGTTTTTTAGTTCAAACTTATCGGTTTCGAAAAAGATATTTTTTAAAATTACAATTTCACCAACTTTAATGGGTTTCAATGGAATATCTTTCTTAAATGGTTTTATTTCGGAATGAATACCATCTAATGCAATATTTTCTGAATAAAACAAATACCCATCTTTTGATACGTTTAAAGCATAATTTTTACCAACTGGCAAACAAATTAAAAACTCACCACTAGTTGCATTGGCTTTTGATTGTGCAACAACTTCGCCATTTTCGAGACTGATAACTTCGAATTTGGCATCTAGTTTTCTAAGGTTTTCGGCATCATAAACTTTGCCTTTCATATAGCTAACCATTTGAGGACGGGCTTCTTTATACAATTCAAAACGGTACAAATCATATTTGCCATAACCGCCGGGCTTATCAGAAGAGAAATAAGCCAGATTGCCCTTGGCATTTACCATAAGGTTAATTTCATCGGCAAAAGTATTGATTGGATAACCGATATTTACAGGTTTTGTCCAGATTCCTTCTTTATTTTTACGTGAGAAATAAATATCTTTTCCGCCCATGCCCAAAATGCCATCAGAAGCATAATAAAGCGTTTGATTGTCGGGGTGAATAAATGGGGATAATTCGTTGTAGCGGGTATTGATGCTGTCGCCCAAATTGATAGGGTTTCCGAAGTTACCATTATCATTTATAATACATTTCCATATATCCATACCCCC
This sequence comes from uncultured Bacteroides sp., assembly GCA_964636105.1. Taxonomy (GTDB): domain Bacteria; phylum Bacteroidota; class Bacteroidia; order Bacteroidales; family JACABE01; genus JACABE01. The sequence continues at coordinate 1,678 of CAZWRD010000093.1, read as the reverse complement.
TTTACCTCCTTCGCGACTGCTTGCAAAATAAAGGGTTTTGCCATCGGATGTTATGGAAGGTTGCGATTCCCATGCACTTGTATTTACAGCTGCTCCCAAATTTACAGGTGTAGTCCATCCATTAGCTGTTTTTTTAGAGAAATAAATATCGCAACTTCCCAAGCCATCGTCGCGGTTGCATGCCGTATAATAAATATATTGACCATCGGGCGAAATGCATTGTGCTCCTTCGTTGCCATGAGTATTCAGCGGAGGTCCAATGGGTTCGGCTTTACTCCATATACCATCAGTTTGTGTACTAATGTAAAAATCTTCTTCGAGCTTACTAGCCTGACTTTGTGTATTGGCATCTTTCGGACGACGTACTGTAATAATTAAAGTTTGCTCGTCGGCAGTAATAGCTGGAAGGTATTCGTCATTTGGTGAATTGATATTCTCACCCATATTTTTCATATCAAAAGGAACCGGATGTTCCAACTGATCGAGGGCAAAATTAACCACTTCGAGCCCTTTTTCTGCTCCTTTTCTTTTTATGGGTGATTCACCTTTAAACTTTAGAAATTTTCTGAAATTATCGCCTGCATCTGCATATTTACCAACAGAAAGTTGCAAGCCAGCAAGCAAATAATAAGCTCCAGGATAGAAATCATTGTTAATGGCAATGGCTTTTTGATAATAATCAATGGCAGCATCGGTTTCTTTCATGTCAGAAAAAGTACTTGCTATCAAAAAATATGCTTCTATAAACTGAGGATCTTCTGTAATGGCTTTTTTTGCTTCTTCTATACAACTAATATTGTTGTAGTTGTCGTAAAATTTAGTAGCTGCCTCATAATATTTAATGGCTTTCTTCGATTTAGTAGAAAGTTTAATACCATCCTGCGAAAACAAAGCAGTTGTAGATAAAAATATAATTATCAGTATATTAAAAAGTATTCTCATTTTTTTATTCAAAAGTTTTAATTCAACATTCATCATTAATAAATCATCATTGATTAAGGAATTCTCATGTATTTATGGCTTTGCAATGATATTCGCCATTTTGGATTTCGTAATATATAGTCGATAATTTGTGGCATCACTTTTTCATGTTTACTCCATTCGGGTTGCAAATACAATAAACATGCCTCATTTGCTTTGGCAGCATTTATTTCTGCCCATTCAAAATCAGAAGTTTCGGTTATGATCACTTTTAATTCGCCTGCTAATTGCAAATTACTTTCTAATGGGTGAATATTATGTTTTGGTGACAAACAAATCCAATCCCAACTACCCGACATAGGTGAAGATCCAGAAGTTTCCAGAAATGTTTTTATTCCTTTTGATTGTAATTGATTGCACAAATAATCGAGATTGTAATTAAGTGGTTCGCCACCAGTAATAATTACGGCTTTGGCAGGATAAGAAACTGCTCTTTCAATAATTTCATCAGTGGCAATAGCGGGATGCAATTCGGCATTCCACGATTCTTTTACATCGCACCAATAGCAACCCACATCGCATCCACCAATTCGAATAAAATAGGCTGCTTCGCCTGTATGAAAACCTTCGCCCTGAAGACTGTAAAATTCTTCCATTACCGGAAGTATTATCCCTTGATTTAATAATTCTTCTTTAGTCACTAAATATTATTTTTTGCAAAAGTAAACAATTATTCAGGTTTTTGTATTTTGATATT
>CAZWRD010000092.1:0-12797 GCA_964636105.1 uncultured Bacteroides sp. | reverse complement strand
AATCCATAGCCATCTGCCAGATAATTAATTTCTCAAATTTGAATTCCATAAATCTTTTTTTGAATTAGTTAAATGCTAAAAGACACAAACTCTACTTCTGTCTTCTGTCTTCAGTCTTCCAACTCCTTAAAACATTTCGTCATATTTTGTCCATAGAAAATCACCTAAATCCCAGGCTTTTTTAACAACTTTAGTTCCCAATTCGTTGGTGTATTTATTCAGATTTTCGATGGCTTGTTTGTTTTTCTTTTGAGAAATCAGCAAAATAGCATCGTTTTCGATTTTTTTCTGATTTTCGAATAATTCTTTTTGCCATGGATTCCAAACCTTATCAACATCATGACGCATATCGCCCCAACGCTGCGAAGCCAATGTGCCAAGTCTGTTGAATGCCCACCAAGCTGATTCCATATTATAACCTTTGGTTCTGCCGGGTGTTTTGTATGGTTTCGGCAAATCCAATGTCTGGCAATAAATCGGAATATAAATAGATGTTGCTACATTATCCAACGCCATCCAAACTACACCGCCTACTTCATCGGGCATCCAGCTACGCGATTGAGTAATGGTTGCATACATGGTGTACCAGCGTGCAATGCCACGTTCGCCGCGCCATCCCCAGCCACCATTGATACGCAACATTTTATTCATATCATAAGGCATCTGAGGATTTGCCAAGGGAGAAATGACCATTTTCCCACTATCGTTTGCTACCAATAAGTCTTTGGTTACATCAAAAGGAGTTCCTTCGTAATAATCTTTAAAAATACGTACTAAAAATTCTAAGCTAACAAGTTTTTCTGGTTTCACTGAAAAAGGATAATTTTCAGCATTGGGATCTAGCTTTAATGAGGGTGCCATCAAATCTAAAACCCTCCATTCGCGGCGACGGGAAGCCAAAGAGGTACGACTTTCGGGTGCATAAGCATAACAAAAACGGAAAACCTCGCTACCCTCTTTATACCAGCCATTTTCTTTAGCAACAGCATATATGTTTTCGGAAGCCATAAAATAGTCTTGTTTTTTCAAATCAATTTCTTTAATTGTACTTGCATTGGCATTTACAGAAATATGGTCATCCGGTACACGTTGAGCAACCCACACTGCTCCTACTTTATCTTTACCCGGACCAACAATTTCGAAATGCCAAACTTCCTGTTTATCAGCTATTGTCAGACATTCGCCTGCATCGCTCCAGCCATATAGTTTAGTCAGTTCGCCTGCAAGTTTAATAGCATCACGTGCGGTAGTGCATCTTTCGAGCATCAACTGGCAAAGTTGCTGACAATCAATTAATCCTTTGTTTGATTGTAATTCTTCTCTGCCACCAAAAGTTGATTCGCCTATTGCCAATTGTTTTTCATTCATACAGGGATATGCCGTATTTATAAACCCATAAGTTGACTCAACCTGAGGTATCTCACCCACTTTATTGTAAGCATAAGAAGGCATTGGGAAAGTATCGCAAGGTACACGACGATAAACCGGCATCATGGTACCGGGTTTGTGTTTCATGGCAGGAGTCATATACATTTCGGAGCGTGTGCGATGACTATCGTCGGTATGAGAAGTTTGTACACTTCCATCTACCGATGCTTTTTTCCCTACTGTTATTGATGTACATGCATCGGGAAATCCACCCACCCAATCGCTTTTGTCAATTTGGGCAATGATGCCTAATTGCAGTACAAATGCCAGAACGAATGTTGTAATCGTTTTTTTCATATGTTTGAATTTTTTAGTCGGAAGACCGAAGACCGAAGACGGAAGTAGGGCAACCGATGGTTTAATAATGCTGATTTGGAATAACTAACTTATTAAAAGTTTGAATACTTTACTTCGGACTTCCGACTTCGGACTTCCGATTTTTTTCTGCAAACCTACTAATATTTTTTGATATTTTGCGAAATCAGATGCATTTTTCAATCAAAAAACCTTAAATTTGCTTAATAAAAAATACAATAAAAATATCATGATAAATTCTGATTTCACTAAAATTGAAGGCATTGTTCTGCACAAAATCGGTATTAAACTTAACGAAGAAGGTATTCGCTATTCTAAATCACCTATTCGTACCGATGAAACCATAAACGAACTTTTGCTTAAATATTTCTTTTCGCCTTTCAAACAGAGTGAGTATTACAATCTATATCATGATACCGATTTGAATCTGAACGAAATTTACAGCTATGTTAGCAATATTTTTGCAGATACTGCTGAATTGCACGAACAGTCAGTAAATATTGCTAAGCATTTGTACGAACAATCTGTACATCCAAAAATTAAAAGTGGCGAAATGTATGTGGTTTATTTTAAAGATTGTATGCTTGATGGCGAAAATATGGATGTTGTAGGTATTTTTAAATCGGAAAACCGCGAAACTTACCTTAAGGTTTACCCCAGTGGCGATGGTTTTGAAATAGATAGCGAAGCCGGTATCAATATTAATAAACTCGATAAAGGTTGCCTGATTTTTAATACCGAAAAAGAGAACGGATACGTGGTTGCGGTGGTTGACAACCTTAGCAAAGGCAGCGAGGCTCAATACTGGATGGATAATTTTCTGCATCTCCGCATCAGGCATGACGAATTTCACAATACACGCGAGGTGCTGAATATGTGCAAAAGTTTTGTTGTAGAAACAATGCCGAAAGAATACGATGTTTCGAAAGCCGACCAAGCTGATTTGCTGAACCAGAGTATGCAGTTTTTTAAAGAAAACGAAACCTTTGAATTTGACGATTTTGCCGAAAATGTAATGAAGCAACCCGAAGTAATTGAGTCGTTTAAGCAATTTAAAAGTTTTTATGAAGATGAAAAAGAATTAAAGATTGCCGATAGTTTCGATATTTCGGAAGAAGCTGTAAAAAAGCAGGCTCGGGTTATGAAAAGCGTAATAAAGCTCGATAAAAACTTTCATATTTATATCCATGGCAAACGCGAACTGATTGAAAAAGGCTATGAAGATGAAAATAAAATGCACTTTTATAAGTTGTATTTTAAGGAGGAAATGTAATATATTATTACTACTTATCCAATAAAAATCAAATAATATAAATGTTGAATTATAACTATCATTTTCTCACTCAATTTTAATATTGATAAATATTTTCAGAATTACAAAATGTTCGCTATATTTGCATGTTCGTTTTTAGCGAACAAAATAAATTTATGTAAAAAATGAAAACAGATATATTAAACACTGCTTTAGATCAGTTAATTAAGCACACAACTTTTGAGATTAAATTCAACGATAATTTCAATAATCTTGAAATAAATTTGAACAATCAAATTCACAAATGGGTAATTGAATTTAAAAATGAATTAACAACAAATTACCTGCTTAGAATACAGGATTTTGCACTGACTAACAATATCAGCAACATCCTTATAATTACAAACTATGCAAATTCCAAAGTTAGAGAAATGGCTCAAAAAATGGGTTTAAATTATTTAGATGCTACAGGCAATGCTTTTTTAAAATCAGACAAAATATTTATTAAAATTGACGGAAAACAAAAATATACTGAACCTGATAGGCTTAAGAATCGGGCTTTTACAAATACAGGTTTAAAGATTTTGTTTTATTTTTTAAACAATCCTGATAATGTAAATAAAACAATTCGCGAAATAGCTACTGAAACAAATACTTCTTTGGATACAGTTCATAAAACCATTAATGCTCTGGTCCAAATGAAATTTCTTTTAAAAATAAATAATAATTATCAGTTAATCAATACCAAAGATTTGCTCGATAGATGGATTCGTGATTATGATCTTAAATTGAAACCCAAATTATTCATAGGTTACTTCCGTTTTGTTAGAAAAGAAGATCAAATAAATTGGAAAACATTACAGTTAAATAATGAGGATACATTATGGGGAGGAGAAGCGGCAGCAGCTTTGATTACAAATTATCTGCAACCTGGTATTTTTACCCTTTATACAACTGCCAATAAAAATGAACTTGCTATAAATTATAAACTTGTACCCGATTCAAAAGGAAATATAAAAGTATATTCCAAGTTCTGGAAATTTAATAATCAGTCAAATAACACAGTACCTGCATTATTGGCTTATGCCGATTTAATTATTACAGGTGATGACAGATGTATTGAAACAGCTAAATTAATAAATAGTGAGTTTTTTGCAAATAAATATTAATAACATTCAAAACCCAAAGCTTCAGGAAATTTTATTTCTCTTAAATAAAGCAATGAAAGAATTTGGTGTTGAATTTTACCTTATTGGAGCAAGAGCAAGGGATTTCTGGCTTGCTGCAAACGATATTCCACCTCGCAGATATACCGAAGACATTGATTTTGCAATCTTGATGAATAATATTGAGCAGTATGATGAATTGCGTGATTATCTGGTGAAAACAGGTTTTTTTATTAAAAGTAATTTTATATCGCAAAGGATATATACATCCGATATGAAATTTATGATTGACCTCCTTCCATTTGGTAAAGTTGAAGAATCCTATTATATTATGTTTAACGATAAAGAGAAAACAAGAATTTCAACACTGGGTTTAAAAGAAGTTTTCGAAAAATCATTTACCTTTAATCTTGGTAATAAGCTTGAAATACTTACCGCTTCGCTCCCCGGTATTGTTGTTTTGAAGTTTATAGCATGGAATGATCGACCTGAAGTAAGAAGCAAAGACTTAACAGATATCGCTTTTATAATTCAACACTATTTTGATTTGCAAAGCAATTTGATTTATGAAAAATACTATCGTTTTTTTAGAGGCGATTTAGAAGTTGACCAAATTTCAGTATTGGCTTTGGGTTGCGAAATAAAGGAAATAATTACTTCTTCCGAAATATTACAAAATACAATTTTACAGATACTTAATACTCAGATAAACAACAGAACAAACAGCCTTATGGTTCAAATTTTATCAAACGAAATGAATATAAATGCTGACAAAACTATCGAATATATTCAATTAATGATAAAAGTTATTAATGAATAAATTGCTTTAGCCGAAACTTAAATACTATGCCAATCCAAAGCAGTGCTAAATTTATTTCGTTTTATCGCAAAAACAGCTTAATTTTGTAAAAAATATTTGGCTTTTGATAAAACAGGAAGACATTCAAACCATTATAGAAACCGCACGCATCGAGGAGGTTGTGGGCGATTATGTTAGTCTGAAAAAGAGAGGGATTAACCTTTTGGGTTTATGCCCTTTTCATAACGAAAAAACACCTTCTTTTACCGTTTCGCCCGTAAAAGGCATATTTAAATGCTTTGGCTGCGGCAAAGCCGGCAATGCAGTGAATTTTATAATGGAACACGAACATTTTTCGTATCCTGAAGCATTGAGGCATCTGGCCAAAAAATACAATATTGAACTGGATGAAGAATTGCCTTCGCCCGAACAAATTGCCGCTTTCGACGAAAAAGAATCCCTCTTTAATATCACTGCTTTTGCGCACAAACATTTTGTTGACAGCTTGTTTAATACCGATGAAGGCAGAGCTATTGGACTTTCGTATTTTAAAGAAAGAGAATTTACTGACGCCACCATCAAAAAGTTTGAACTAGGCTATACCCTCGATAAATGGGACGAATTTACCCAATATGCAAATAAGAATGGCTATACCATACAACAGCTCGAAAAAGCCGGATTAAGCACTCATAAAGAAGGCAAATCTTACGATAGATTCAGAGCCAGGGTAATGTTTCCGATTCACAGCCTTTCGGGCAAGGTAATTGCTTTTGGTGGACGTATTTTGGATGCAGACAAAAGCAAACCCAAATATGTAAATTCGCCCGAAACCGATATTTACAGCAAAAGCAAAGTGCTTTACGGATTAAATTTTGCAAAAAATGCCATCAGCACTCATGACAATTGCTTTTTGGTAGAAGGTTATACCGATGTAATTACATTGCATCAGGCAGGTATAGAGAATGTGGTTGCCTCATCGGGCACTTCGCTTACTACCGAACAAATAAAACTCATATACCGTTACACCAAAAACATTACCATACTTTACGATGGCGATCCGGCAGGTATCAAAGCCAGTTTCAGAGGAATAGATATGATTTTGGAACAAAGTATGAATGTAAAAATCGTACTTTTTCCCGATGGCGAAGACCCAGATTCGTTTACCCGCAAAAATCGTTCGGCTGAAGTTTTGGATTATTTATCGGCAAACGCACGTAATTTCATCCTCTTTAAAACCAATCTTTTATTAGCCGAAACCGCAAACGACCCTATCAAACGGGCAGGCTTGATCAAAGAAATTGTTTCTACTATTTCACTTATTCCCGATTCGATAAACAGATCGGTATATACCCGCGAATGTAGTTCGTTACTCGATATTCCCGAGCAAACGCTTATACATGAACTAAATAAGCTTGCCCGCAAAAAATTATCGAAAGCATTTGAAGCTGAAGGACAGCCTGAATTGCCCGAAGCAGTTGCGCATGTTTTGCTAAAACAAGAAGATGAAATAGAAACAGAAAATGCTGAATTTCAGGAAAAAGATGTAATCAGAATTTTGCTCAACCATGGCGATAAAGAATTGTTGATAAAAGCTAAAAATCAGGAAAATGAAGAAATTGAAGTAAATGTTACGGTAGCATTTCTGATAATAAACGATTTAACTAACGAAGATTTTAGTTTCAAAAACGAAATTTATCAACAGATATTTCAGGAATTTTCCGACAGATTACAAGAAGAAAGCATACCAGATAAAACCTTTTTCACCAATCATGAAAATTCGAAAATAAGAGAAACAGCCATAAATCTGATGAGTTCGCCTTTTATACTTAGCGATAATTGGGATAAGATGCATCATATTTACGTTCCTCAAGAAGAAGATTCAAAAATTCTGGAGCAATCAGTAAGACATTCGGTTTTGTCTTTTAAACTGAAGAAAACCGAAGAAGTTCTTAGCTTGAACGCCAAAGAAATAAAGGAAGAAACCGAAGAAGATAATCTGTTGATATTAATGCAAAAACAAAAGACCTGGCTGGATATTAAAAAAGCCATTTCGGCTGAATTGGGAAGAATCGTAATCAGATAAACAACTAAAACAATACATGCAGATATTTTCCACCAAAGTAAATCCGGTTGTTTTCAACAGCTACCGATGATCTTATTTTTTCGAAGGTATTGTAATTCCACAGCTCTGTACCTGTCAACAAATCTACTGCATAAAGTTTTCCGTCATCGCTGCCTACATACACCACATTATTGCATATTGTGGGTGAAGAATGTATGGCTCTTTGTGCTTCAAAACGCCATATCTTATTCCCGGTTTTGGCTTCAAAACAATGTAAATTTGCGTCTTTTGAACCAATTACCACGAAATCATCTTTTACAGCAGCTGACGAAAAAATAGCATTACCAGTTTCTGCTTTCCAAATTAATTTTCCGTTTGAAACATTAAGTGCATAAACCTTATTATCAAGACATCCCACATATAAAATATCATTACTAATTGCTGGTGATGAATGTACGCCAGCATCGGTTTTATATTTCCAAATCAATTTGCCGCTTTTCCAATCCAAAGCATACACATATTTATCGCGGCAGCCAAAATAGATTTTATCTTTGTAAATAGCTGGTGATGAAATAATCCACCCATTTGCTTCGAATTTCCATTTTAGTTTTCCGCTTTGGGCATCAAGTGCATAAAAATGTTTGTCCATTCCACCAAAATAAATGGTATAATCGTGATAAACTGCCGAAGAAAAAATCCAGTCGTTGGTTTTGAACTTCCATTTCAAAATGCCGCTTTCGAGGTTCAATGCATAAAAAAATGTATCGAAACTGCCGAAATATACTGTTTTTTTGTGCACTACAGCCGACGACCTCACTTCTTTAGCTGTTTTAAAACTCCAGATTTCATCACCACTTTGTTTGTCGATAGCAAAAAAGGTTCGGCTTTCGCTGCCAAATAAGATATAATTCTGATAAATCAAAGGCGTGGAATTAACACCACTCAAATGATGAAATTTAAAAGCAAGTCCGTTTAATTCATTTATTCCATGTGCTTTATAAACAGCAGTTCGGTTTGCATTGGCTCTAAAAACCGGTAGTTGTTCATAATTGCCATCGTCGTAAATAGTCAGCAATTTGTTTGTAATTCTAATAAAAGAACTAATCTGACTAAGAGCATTCTGCTCTCTGATTTGGATTTTATTATCGGGCTGCATATTCTTGGCGAAGGTTTTCTAAATCTGAAAACAGTTTGTTGTGAATTTTTTCAAAATGCAAATCCCAGTTATCCAATTCTTTAATAGTAAGATAAGCATCAGAATGTTCCAATTCAAAAATTTCTTTTTTTAATTCTTTTATATCATTTTCAAGCTTTTTCACGATTTGGTTCAGACGTTGATTTTCAGTAAGTTTTTCGGTAATATGGATAAATTTCAATTCCTGATTTTCGAGTTGGCTGCAAATGTCTTTTATTTTATCCAAATCATTTTTAAAGTATGCATTATTAAGTTCAACAAAAACTTTTTGAGCCAAATCTTTCATTTCTTCAGCTACAATATCGGGATGGCAAAGTTTACTAGCTTTTCTGAAAAGCTTTTGCAGCAACTTTTTATCTTCTTCACTCAAATAAAATTGAAATTCTGTTTTGCTTTGTTTATAATTTGAAGTAAATTCCTGATAATCTTTTTCAGCATCTTCATATTCATCATTTTTGTCAGGATTTATATCTTTCTCATCAAAAAGTAATTTGCGCCTAATATCCAAAATTTCGTTTACAATTTCTCCCAAATCTTCGTTAAAACGAATGCGATATTTGTAAATTTCCTGTTGAATATGAGTGCGTTTGAAAAACAAAACCGAAAGTTGAGTTTCTAACATACCTGCCACCGTTTTTAATCCGGTAGTCTCGGCATCTTGTTTGTGTTGCGGTAAAGCTTGTTTATCGTAAATCATTTTTAATACTTTCGTTATAATCTCTTGCAGCATCAATAAATGCAGCTGCAATACTTAGCGAAAAATCATCAAAAATATTCATCCTTTCGGGATGCCACTGTACACCTAATAAAAAAGGGCGATTTTCGGGATTTTTCCATTCAATGGCTTCAATAATTCCATCATCCGAAGTTGCTGCTACTTTAAATAATTCGGCACAACGGTCGATAGATTGATGATGATATGAGTTAACGAAATAATTATCTGAATTTCCGATTGAATTCAAAAGCGTTTCTGGAAAAATATTGATGTTATGAAAGCATTTTTCTTTTAATTCTCCTTCCAGATGATGTTTAATTTCAGAAGGAAGTTCGCTTGGTATATCTGTAATTAAACTTCCGCCACAAGCAACATTCAACATTTGCATCCCTCTACAAATTCCTAATATCGGCATTTTCAGTTCCATTGCATTTGATATTAGCATTAATTCCTGTGTATCTCTTTTGTCATCAATTTCTTTACAAAGATATTCCTTTTCATTTTTGTGATAATGAAAGGGGTGAATATCGTTACCTCCACTCAAAAGCAAAGCGGCACAATACTTTAGTTGATTTTCTGTTTCAAACTTATTGAGGCCATAAAGATTAACTAACTCAATACCAGATTTGCTAGCATTTATCCAATCTTGGTATTTAGAATAAGAACCAAATTTATCGCCTCTCGAGATAGCTATTTTAAGCGGTCTTGAAAAACAATTTGCTGACAAATTGCTCATTACAAAGGATTTCTTCTTGATAAAAATACAGAACCTGTTCTTAATCTTTCAAGACCAGTCCATGTTTTATATTTTACCGAAAAGTAATAATAACCAGTATCGCAAGGAGTTCCAGTTGAAGTGGTGCCTGCCCAAGCTTCGTTTTTATCAAATTTATTAAACACCAATTTATGAGCTGTATCATAAATTTTGGCATTAAATTCGTCTTTATCTATCAAATTTAATGAATCTTTCACCATCCAAAAATCGTCAACACCATCGCCATCAGGTGTAAAACGGGTTGGAATAATAATATTATCATCATTCGAAATAGGATCATCATCTTTTCCGCATGCGTAAATACTTGCTGCAATTACAAATAATATTGCCCAAAATTTAAATGTTTTCATCTGTTTATTATATTTAATTATTTAATTGTCAGATGGAACTCGCCAAATAAACATTCACTTGAGTGTGAATATTTTCTCATGGCTCGTTTCATATCTGTATAATTGTTTAATATGCTGTATGATACCTGTTTAATTTATTGAAGATTAATTATTTTTTTAAACTAAAAATAATTTATCAAAAATAAACAAAAATTTATAACATTGTATATACTTACATTAAATTTTATTTGTGTAATTTTAAAGTTTAAAAAAATAGCTATGTCGAAATTGTTTTTGGTACCTACACCCATTGGAAATCTGGAAGATATAACATTTAGAGCGATTAAAATTCTGAAAGAAGCGGATACAATTCTGGCTGAAGATACCCGAAAAACGCTAATTTTGTTGAAACATTACGAAATTTCAACTCGAATGCAATCGCATCACCAGTTTAATGAACATAAAACTTTGTCGCAAATAATCAGTAGGTTGCAAAGTGGAGAAAACATTGCATTGGTTACCGATGCTGGAACTCCTGGTATATCTGATCCTGGTTATCTGCTTGTTAGAGAATGTGTGAAAAACAATATCGAAGTAGAATGCTTACCGGGAGCAACTGCATTTGTCCCTGCTTTGGTAAATTCGGGTTTTCCGTGCGACCGATTTATTTTTGAAGGCTTTTTGCCTGTAAAAAAAGGAAGACAAACCAAATTAAAACAATTGACTGAAAATGAATTAACTACTATTTTTTATGAGTCGCCTCATCGTTTGTTGAAAACATTGGAGCAATTTGCCGAGTATTTTGGAAACGACAGAAACGTAAGTGTTTCGAGAGAACTTACCAAAATGTATGAAGAAACCCAAAGAGGAAGTTTGGCTGAAGTAATTGCTTTTTATAAAGAAAAAACAATTAAGGGTGAAATAGTTATAATACTTGAAGGTAAAACTGAAAAAAAATCGGAAACAAATAACGAAAATTAAGATGGCAGACTATAATTTTAATCAGGATAAGGAGTTAGAAAATAACTACAAACAATTTAAAATCAAGCTTGATAGTGTTTTCAAAAAAGTAAAACAAACAACAGATTTAAAACAAGCCAAATCTCAATTGATTGAAATTCAATTGGAATTTAAAAATATTAAATTAAACCGAACTGATAGAGAAGATCTTTATACCAAATTACAGCAAGAGTTTGCTAATCTAAATCAAAAGATTGAGATGGAACGAACAAGCTATGAAAACGAATGTGCAGCAAATTTTTTAAACCTTAAAAACAAGGTAGAAAATGCAGAGTTTATGGCAAATCATCCAAAAGATTATAAAGAAAGTTTTAGTTTTTTGATAGATGTGCAAAACGAATTTCGTGGAGTTAAATTACTTAGAGAGCAAAGAGAAAATTTATATAACAGATTGCAAAATGCTTTTGCAACATTGAAGGATTCTCAAAATCAACAATCTGTAAAAGTAGAGATTACAGAAGAAATTCCTGCTGATGATATTATAAAAAAGGTTACGGATGTTTGCCGAGAAATTGAATTTGCTGAGGATTATTACGAAAGCAAAGAAGATTTGATTGAGATTCAGAATGAATTGCGACAAAGCAAAATAAATAGAGAGGTTAAAGATGATTTATTTGCAAAAATTCAGGATGCTTTTGCTGTATTAAATCTGAAAAGAGAAGAAGAAATACAAAAAACAGCAAAGGAATCTGAAGGAATTTTGCTTGATTTGCAAAAAAAAATTAGCGAAATATCAGATGAAATTAAATCAAATAATGACTATAAAACACTGAGGGATAAATTGAAATTGCTTCAGTTGGATATGAGAGATTTGAATCTGACCAAAGAACACCGAAAAGAAATATCGGAGCAAATACAGTTATGCTTTGAAGAAATTTTCGAATTACAGGATAAAGAAAGAGGATATTTTCATAAGGAATCGAAAGAAAATTACATAACACTTAAAGAGCTGATTAATAAAGCTTACAAACAAGCAGAAACTACTCACGAATATAAGGATACACGCGAATTTCTGAAAAAAATTCAAGGAGAGTTTAAGGGAATTAAACTAAAAAGCGATGAAAGAGAAGAGCTTTATACCAAACTGCAAAAGGCATTTGAAATATTAAATACCAGAGTAGATGAGTATTTTCATACCAAGAAAAAGAATTGGGAAGTGCGTATGCAATATAAAATTTCTGAAATGCAAACAGAAATTGAAAACCTAGAAGATGAAATAGAAGACGAAAAAGAAAATCTGCTTGAACTTGAAGATCAGCTTGATATTATAATAACATCGGGCAAACAAACTATAGCAAAAGAAGGACTAATGGCAAGAATAGCGTCTTCCAAAATAAGTATTCAGAAGAAAATAGAAAAAATTGACGAAATGGATATTGAACTAGAAAAACTGGAAGAAAGAGTAAACGGAAGCATTGCTGAAGATGCTGAAGATGAGGAAATTTAAAGTATTTTTATCGCAATATTATTTTAATTGTGTAATCACAAAATTAATATTATATCTATCTACATAAAAAACGCTTCTGTTTAATAACAAAAGCGTTTTTTAATGATTAATCTTGAAATTATTTTTCTATTCTGATGCGTGCATCTACCGCCACTATCTTGTCTTTTTTACCAAGTAATGGATTGATATCCATTTCTTTGATTTCGGGTGCGACTGTTAATAGTGTAGAAACTGCATTTATAATTTCTGCGAAAAGTTCTTCGCTGATACCTTCTTGTCCACGAACTCCTTGTA
>CAZWRD010000091.1:0-12894 GCA_964636105.1 uncultured Bacteroides sp. | reverse complement strand
TTAGCGAAGCGCAAACACATATAAATATCAGCAGTTTTGCCAAAGGAATTTACATTGTAAAACTACAAACAGATAAAGAAACGCTGCAAAGTAAATTTGTAAAGGAATAATAAACCAAGTAATCCGATGACTTCGGGTCATCGGATTACTTAAAAAAAACACAAAAAAATGAAAAAGATTTATTTTTTCATCATAATTTGTATTTTTGCAAAAAAGAATAATGTTATACCGAAATGAAATATGTAATAGTCCAATTCGCTTCGCTCTTGAAACTATAACGTATCTCTGATCGGCATTATACCATTTAAAAATGAACTAATTTATAAATCACTTTGGTATTATATGAGAGAATTGTTTGTTTCTACAGCCTATTTGCCCCCGATTGCTTTTTATGCAAGCATACTGAAAACAGATATTTATATACTTGAAAAATATGAAACATACGTAAAGCAAACTTATCGAAATCGATGCCATATTTTGTCGGCTAACGGATTGCTGCCTTTAAGTATTCCGATTGAAAAACCCGATGGTAGCCGAAGTCGTATGAAAGACATTCAAATTTCCAATTCGGTAAACTGGCAAGCTAATCACTGGAAAGCTATAGAATCAGCGTATAATAAATCTCCGTTTTTCCTTTATTATCGCGACGATTTTGAAAAATTCTATACACAGAAATACGAAAATCTATTTGATTTCAATTTGGAACTTATTGAGTATATTAATGCAAAAATCGGCTTAGATAAAAAAAATGCATTTACCGAAGAATATCAACATATACCCAAAAAGTCGAAAGATGCCCGCAATCGTTTTCATCCAAAGAAAGATAAGAGCAATTTCGAGTTTCCACATTATTATCAGGTTTTTGAAGAAAAACACGGTTTTATACCCAATTTGAGTATTATCGATCTTTTGTTTAACGAAGGACCCGGAAGCGCTTTTTACCTGCAATCGGTAAAATAATTTTGTTTGTATTATCCTTACTTTACAAGGCTGTATTATTCAAAAAATTCTTCAGTTCTTTGTACAACATTTGGGTTGGCAACCCCATTACATTATAGTAAGAACCTTCAATGCGTTCTATGCCGATGTATCCTATCCATTCCTGTATGCCATAAGCACCGGCTTTGTCATAGGGTTTGTAATTATGTATGTAATAATAAATTTCTTTATCACTTAGCTCTCTAAAAAACACATTGCTCTCGGCATAAAAGCTTTTTTGTCCTTTCAATGTTTTTAAACATACACCAGTTATCACCTGATGTTTTCTGCCCGAAATACATTTTAAAATCCTAAAAGCATCAGCCTCATCATTGGGTTTTCCCAACACTTCATTATCAATAGCCACAATGGTGTCAGCCGAAATCAAAAGTGTATTTTCATTTAACTTGGCTTTTAATGCATTGGCTTTCAATTCGGCCAAATATACCGGAATTTGCTTAATTTCCAGATTATCGGGATATTTTTCCTCGGCTTCGGAGTGCATAACCCTGAAGTTGAAACCCATGTCTTTTAGTAGTTGTTGGCGTCGGGGCGATTGCGAAGCCAATATTATTTCTGTTTTCCCTAAATTTATCATGGCTGTAACGAAAAGTAAACTCCTGTTATGGTTAATATTCCGAGCAACATACAAATTTTTGCAAAATTGCTTGCATAGTGCAAATCTTTTTTATCTTTTGCTCTCCAAATAATTATAGCCAGATAAGCAAACGGTACCTGAACCATAATCATTAAAATAGCTGCAAAATAGCCCATATTATAATTACGCAGAAAATACTGAAAAACTGCAACCAGAAAAATTCCAAAAACTGCTAGTATTGAGGCAATTTTCTTTGATTTTTCTACTCCTACCACCACAGGCAAAGTAGTACAACCCCATTTTGAATCACCCTCTACATCTTCGGTATCTTTTACAAATTCGCGGATTAGTGTTATCAGAAAAGCAAATACCGAATACGCAATTACAAAATAAGTAATGGTCCAAAAAACATTGAAACCCTCTGCAAAGGCTATGCCGTTTTTGCGGATAATCAGAAATTCATAAATCCAAACCACCAAAATCAGACAGCCAGTAAGGAAAGAAACAGCCAGATTTCCAATCAGAAACATTCGTTTGTATTTAAGCGAATAAAAATAAAAAACGGCTATTGGAACCAAAAGTATCAACCCCAAATTGAAGGAAGTATTTTTTATTCCGATATAAATAGCCATTATAGCAGCAATTCCATTCATAATATAATAAAACAGATAAGCTTTTTCTTCGGTAATATGCTGTCCAACAATTTGCTTTTCGGGTTTATTGATGATATCTATATTCATATCAAAAATATCGTTGATAATATAACCTGCACCTGAAATTAAAACAAGAGTAAGCACAAAGAGAGCAAAGTCGAAATTGCTCATTTCCAATTCGATGAACTGGGTTTTGTAAAAAGGTTGAATCAGAAAATGACGTACCAGATATAAACTGAGTGCAATGATAATCAGGTTTTGCCAACGGATAAGCTTCAGAAACTTCATTATTTTTAAAATTTTGGCAAAATTACGAATTTATAAATCATTATATCGCTTCAAATGTTTTAAGCATGGTAAAACTTTAATCCAAATTGGTTAAGAATGTTTATTTTTGCCTTTTTGTATTATGCTGAATCAAACAAAATCGAATCAGAATGAATTTTTTAGCACATGTTTATTTATCGGGAAATGATGAAAATCTGATACTTGGAAATCTGATTGCCGATTCAGTAAAAGGTAAAATGATTGATTTGTTTGCTGATGAAATAAAAAAAGGAATTATTTTGCACCGAATGATTGATGTTTATACAGATAATCATCAAGTTGTAAAATTGAGCAAAAAGCGGCTCGAAGCAAAGTATAAAAAATATGCAGCCGTAATTATTGATATTTATTACGATCATTTTCTGGCTGCTAATTTTCATCTGTTTTCTTCTACTTCGCTCACTCAAACTGCTCATACAGCCTATCATATTCTTATTAAAAATTTTGATATTTTACCACCCAAAAGCAAACGGATACTCCCGTTTATGGCTACACAAAACTGGTTGGAAGGCTATGCCAATCTGCTTGATTTGCAAAGAGTTTTCAACGGTATGTCGAGAAGAGCCAGCTTTGTTTCAGGCATGGAGCAAGCCATTGATGATTTACAAATTGATTATCAACACTATGAAGCGGAGTTTTTTAGTTTTTTCCCCGATGTGGTGAAATTTACTCGGATGAAAATAGCTGAACTCGAATAATAATTAATCTCTTTTTAAGTTTTATCATACAGTTAATTCTTTTTTTCGTGTAAATTTGTATTTCTTTTTTGTATTAAAATCATATGTTTAAATATTTCATAATTATACCCATATTTCTGTTTGCATTTAATATTCTAAATGCTCAGGATACAGCTGTTTACACTAAATATTATTACGAAAACGGCGTGCTTTCGAGCGAAGGCACTTTGCGAAACGGCAAACCCGACGGCTACTGGAAAACCTATAACGACAAAGGAATTCTGATTTCGGAAGGTAATCGCAAAAACTTCGAATTGGATAGTTTGTGGAGGTTTTACAACGAAAAGGGCAAACTTTCGATGGAAATTAATTATTTAAAAGCCCTGAAAAACGGAATCAGACGCAGTTTTTCTGATAAGGAAACTGTTGAAGAAAATTTTGTAAACGACATTAAACAAGGCATCAGCAAATACTATTATCCCAATGGCAAAATAAAACTTAGCATTCCGTTCGACAATGGCTTGGAACATGGCATATCAAAAGAGTTTGACGAAGATAGTACCCTCATTTCGTTTATTGAATACAAAAGAGGAATGGTTACCAATCGCGAAAGGATAAATCGCAAGGATAAAAACGGATTAAAGCAAGGCTATTGGAAAACTTTTTGGCAAAACGACAAATGCAAAACCGAAGGTTATTTTATAAATAATAAGAAAAACGGCTTTTTCAAAACATTTTCGGTAGAGGGAAATTTGCTCACCATCGAAAAATATGTAAATGATGAACTTCAGACAGATGTTCCCGAACTCAGAAAGTTGGAAGTAAGAACCGATTATTATCCCGATGGCAAAATTAAAACCGTAGGAAGTTACAACAACGGTGTTGCCGAGGGAGTTAGAAGAGAATATAGCAAAGAAGGCAAGATAGAAATTAGCTATATAATGAGCAAAGGCAAAATTATAGGCAAAGGAATTGTTGACGAAAATGGATTTAAACAAGGTGCTTGGATAGAATATTTTGAAAATGGTACCAAAAAAGCCGAAGGCAAATACAAAGACAACAAAAAAATAGCTTACTGGAAATTTTACTACAAAAACGGCCAACTCGAGCAGGAAGGCCTGTTTAATGCCAACGGCAACTCAGAAGGCGAATGGAAATGGTATTTTGAGGATGGCAACGATTTGCTGATAAATAATTTTCAGGATGGATTGGAAGATGGACCCATGATAGAATACGACGACACCGGAAAAGTGATTACCAAAGGCGATTTTATTGAAGGACAGGAAACTGGCGAATGGTACTACAACATTAACAATTATGTATCGAAAGGCAAATACGTTGACGGAAAAAGAACAGAAATGTGGAAAGATTATTTCCCCAACGGCAAACCTGCTTTTACGGGTGCTTATATAGAAGATAATCCAAACGGAAAACACACCTATTATTGGGAAAGCGGCAAGCTGAAAGAAGAAGGCAACTTTATAATGGGAATGCGCGAGGGCGAATGGCGGAAGTATGACGAAAATGGAGTATTGTTTGTTAGAACATATTATCGCAATGGTCGAGAAATTAGATATGATAATGTGCCCTTAGACCCAAAGATTGAAGAAGACAATCAATAATCTTTAAATTGAATTATGTTTTTTTATTTTCAGATAAATATACATCAGCAAACCACCAATTGCGGCTAAAGCCATATCTTTTTGTGCATCCCAAAAATCGCCTTGTTGACCGTTGTAATTATCAGCTTCTTCGTTAGTTAGCAAAATCGTTAACGACCACTCAAAAAGCTCGTAAACTAAGCTGCTTGCCAAAACCAGCATAAAAGCCATATGTAAAGCAATTTTGTGTTCTACTTTAAACCATTTTTTATAAAATTCTGCAAACGGTATCATCATTAGAACACCAAACATAAAATGCACAAATCTGTCGTAATGATTGCGTTGTAAACCTAAAAAATCGTTAAATCCAAATCCAAAAAGTTTTTGAAACCATAAATCGTAAGGCACATATGAGTAAATCCAACGTGCACCTAATATGTGAAAAATCATAAACAAAAAAACACAAAAGAAAGTAATATTACTAAGCTTATTAGTTTTTATATCAAAAATCATGAAAGCGCCAACTAATAATGTTGCCGAATGCTGCAACCACATTTGCTGAGGATAAACCGGATGTATGCAACTTACAATAAGTGCAATAGTATATAGCATTAATAATCCGAATTTTAGATTGTTTAACTTTCTCATAAATGCAGTTTTAAAACTAAATATATATCAATTAAAAAATAATTTTTTTGTTTATTATTTTTGTATATTTGTATAACAATTTTATAGACATTTTATTATGAGTGTTGACTTAAAAATAATTGCTGATTATTTAAAACTACATCAAATAGATTTACACAATTTTGATGCTGATTTTGTTGTAAAAACACTTAATAAAAGAATAAACAGTATTGAAGTAGAAACCTATGAAGATTATTGTAAGTATTTAAAAAATAATATTATAGAATTATCTACCTTAAAAAAAGCTTTCTATATCAATTACTCTGAATTTTTCAGAAATTCATTGACTTTTTCTTATCTCGAACATATAATTATACCCGAAATTATTAGACAAAAGCAGTTGAAAAAAAACAAAGAAATCAGAATTTGGTCAATGGCTACTGCTAATGGGATGGAAGCCTATTCGATTGCTATACTGCTAGATGAGATTATTTCAAAATCAAATTCAGATATTTCGTACCGAATTTTTGCAACCGATATAGTAAGTGAAGAAATTGAGTATGCACAAAAAGGAGTTTACAAAACCGAAGAAATTGAAAATATAAGTAATAAAAGACTAAATACTTATTTTACACAGAAAAACAATAAATATATCATTTCATCAAAACTTAAAGAGAATATTAATTTCTCATGTTTTGATGTGGTTTCTGATCAGATGCTTTGCCCTGAAGCCAGTATTTTTGGCGACTTTGATCTAATTTTTTGTTGTAATATATTGTTTTATTACAATTCTAATATTCAAAATACAATATTAAAGAAAGCAAATAATTGCATTTCTTCTTATGCTTATTTGATAACAGGTGAAGTAGAGAAAGATATTGTTAGCAAATCGAAATTATTCATAAATATTTCACCAACTGCAATATTTAAAGCAAAAAGGTGATAATAAATTAGTTAAGTTAAAATAATCAGAGAAAATTCTAAATACAAACAAAAATGAATTTTAAAAACTTAAAAGTTGGAACACAGTTAAAAATTGGAATGGGTATCATCATTTTTCTAGTAATTATTTTAGGAATAACTGCTTATTATCAAACAAAGATACTTCATAAACAAACAGAAACATTATATAATCATCCATTGCAAGTTAGACGTGCTCTTGGAATACTAAATTCTGATGTATTGCAAATGAATCGCTTAGCAAAAGATTTTATAATTACTGAAAATAAAGAAGAAATTGCAGCAATTGTTTCAAAAATTAATATACATAAAGAAAATGCTTACAAACAATTAGATATTCTTTATGAAAAATATTTAGGTAATAAAAGTGATATTGACAGTGTAAAAATTGCTTTTATTGCACTAAATTCGATGAGAGAAGACAATATCAGATTGTTATATGATGGTAATAAGGCAGAAGTTATAAAAAGGATGAAATTCAACGGTATAACAAATTTACAGGTTGAATATCTTTTATCAAAGATTGATGTTATTAGTAATTTTGCGATAAATAAGGCTGCTACGCTTTATAATAATTCACTTCGTGTCAACAATTTAATAAATACTCAATTATTTATTCTAACTTTTTCTATTTTACTAATTACAGTTTTTATTGTATTTTATCTTATAAAGAGCATTAATAAACCTATAAACGAACTTATTTTGGCATCAAATGCATTTAAAAATGGAGACTATACTGTTAGAAGTTCTTATGTGTCCAAAAATGAATTTGGTAATTTGTCAGAATCATATAATGCATTGTCTGAAACTATCGAATTTGATTTGAAAGTTAACAGTAAAACCAATTTGATAATAAGCGAAATTTTAAAAACAGACGAACCACTTAAATTTAGCCATTTATTTTTAAATTTGATGCTGGAACATACACATTCTCAAATAGGTGCTATTTATCTTCTTGATTTTGATAAAAAGAATTTTGAATATTTTGATTCAATCGGATTAAATGATCATATTATTAAAGAATTTTCGGCAGCTTCACCCATTGGTGAATTCGGGAAATCACTATCATCAAAAAAGATAGAAGTAATCAGCAATTTTCCTGATAATACAGATTTTAATTTTATTTCGGTTAGCGGTGTTATTAAACCAAAACAAATTATAAATATTCCGATTTTATCTCAAAACGAAGTTGTTGCAATTATTTCATTAGCATCAATGAGCAATTACAGCAAATTATCTCTAAGACTAATAAACGAATTGTATGGAATTGTAAATGCTCGAATAATCGGAATATTAGCGTTCAGAACAATTACTGAATTTTCTAAAAAACTAGAAAATCAAAATACCGAACTAGAATCACAGAAAACAGAGTTAAGCTCACAAGCGAATGAACTTACAGAACAAAACAGCGAACTTGAGCAACAAAAGAAACAACTAGACGATGCCAATAAATTGAAATCTAACTTTTTGTCGAATATGAGCCATGAATTGCGTACACCTCTTAACTCTGTAATTGCATTGTCGGGCGTTTTAAATCGCAAATTATCAAATCAAATAAGTGAAGATGAATATAGTTATTTAGAAGTAATTGAAAGAAATGGAAAACATCTACTGTCATTAATTAATGATATTCTCGATTTATCACGTATTGAAGCGGGTAAAGAAGAACTTGAAATAAGCAGTTTTGCAATAAAAGATATTGTTGATGAACTAATTGCTATGATTAAACCTCAGGCAATTCAAAAAATGATTAATTTAGAACTTGATAAAAATTCAGACAATCCAACGCTCACATCCGATTTTAGCAAAATAAAACATATTTTGCAGAATATCATTGGGAATGCAGTGAAATTTACTGAAAATGGTGGCGTAAATATTTGTATTACAAAAGATTCTGACTTAATAAATATTAAAGTTTCTGATACCGGGATTGGAATTTCTGAAAATCAGATTCATCATATTTTTGATGAATTCAGACAGGCCGATGGAAGTACTTCTCGAAAATATGGAGGAACAGGTCTAGGTTTAGCAATTGCTAAAAAATATGTTGAATTATTAAATGGAGAAATCAAAGTAAATAGCACACCAGGAAAAGGTTCTGATTTTGAAGTTATTTTGCCTGCTAAGTTTGAATCTGATGATGCTATTTACTCCAAATTTCAACCTCAGAAATCAGAAGATGAAGCAAACGAAGGGTTTGACGATATTATTAATAAATATGAGAAAACCATTTTATTGGTTGAAGACAGTGAACCAGCAATCATTCAGTTAACAGATATTTTATCTGCCGAAGGCTACAATATTAAAGTTGCCCATAACGGCAGAGAAGCATTGCAATTAATTTCAGAAGCTATTCCTGATGCAATGATATTAGATTTAATGATGCCTGAAGTAGATGGTTTTGAGGTAATTAAAAAAATAAGAGAAAATATCTTTACTCAAAAAATACCAGTTATCATTCTTACTGCAAAGCATATTTCTCCAAGCGACCATTCATACTTTAAAACCAATAATATTCAACAACTTATACAAAAAGGGGATGTAAATAAAGCAGAACTTTTAAATGCTGTAGCCAAAATGTTGAATCCTATTAAAAAGCCAAAAGTTGAAAATAAACCAATACCAATTCCAATTACAGGCAAAGCGAGTATTTTAATAGTAGAAGATAATCCAGATAATCTGCTTACAGCTAAAGCATTATTGTCTGATGATTTTGTTTTATTTGAAGCTTTAGATGGCTTTAGTGGAATAGAACAAGCCCTAAAACATCTTCCTAATTTAATTTTAATGGATATTGCTCTGCCTGGTATGAATGGCATTGATGCATTTATTCAGATCAGAAATAATCAATTAACTAAACACATTCCGGTTGTGGTACTAACTGCCAGTGCCATGAAAGGTGAAAAAGAAAAAATAATGTCGTATGGATTTGATGGATATATTAGCAAACCAATTGATAATGAATTGTTTTTTAACACAATAAAATCAGTTTTATATGGAAACCAATAGCATAAAAGTATTAGCAATTGACGATAATTTTGATAATCTGATAAGTCTGAAGGCAGTATTAAGCGAACTAATACCTGATATCAGGATTTTTACAGCTCTCGATGGTAAAAAAGGTATAGAAATTGCCATGGAAAGCAATCCGGATGTAATTTTATTGGACATCATTATGCCTGATTTTGATGGTTTTGATGTGTGTAAAAGCATCAAATCAAATCCCAAACTAAAAAATATACCCGTTTTATTTCTTACTGCACTTAAAAGTGATAAATCGAACAGAACCAAAGCTTTGGAAGTTGGTGCTGAAGGTTTTTTGTCGAAACCCATTGAAGAAACTGAGCTGATAGCTCAAATTAAAACCATGTATAAAATAAAACAAGCTAATACCAATAAAGAAAATGAAAAAGAACGACTAGAAGCCTTGGTAATAGCTCAAACCAAAGAACTTAGAGATGCAAATACAACGATAATTGAAAGCGAAAGAAAATTTAGAGAATTAATAGAAACTACTACCGATATTCATTATCGCCAAAATATAGAAACTGGTAGTATTGAATATATTAGCCCTTCTGTTTTTCTTACATTTGGCTATACTCCTAACGAGATATGTGAATTGAAAGCGGAGGATCATCAAAATCTTTTTCCTTCTGATGATTATGTAAGTTTCTCCGATTTTAAAAATCAAATTTTAGAAGCGCATAAAAATGGGGTTAATCATTTTGAAGAAGAATTTAGGATGTTATGCAAAAGTGGTGAACAACGTTGGATAAATGCAAATTACTTTATCACGTGCAATCAACATAATCAACCTCAATACATCAATGCCGTTTTAAGAGATATTTCGGAGAAAAAGGAAAAAGATAATGAGGTGTTGTTTAATAATTTAAGACTAAAAGGAATTGTAAATATTTTACAATCAAAAAGCTCTTCGGTACAAGAGTTTCTCGATTTGGCTTTAAATGAAGCAATAAAACTTACCGAAAGCAAATTTGGCTATATTTATTGGTACAACAGCAAAAAGAAAGAATTTATTCTTAACAGTTGGTCAAAAGAAGTAATGAATGAATGTGCTGTTCAAGACCCACAATCATGCTACGAATTGGAAAAAACCGGAATTTGGGGTGAAGCAGTTAGGCAACGAAAGCCTATTATATTGAATGATTTTGCCAGCCATAATCCTTTAAAAAAGGGATTCCCGAAAGGACATATTGAATTAAAATCGTTTATGACTATACCCATTTTTCAGTTAGATGAGATTGTGGGTGTTGTGGGAGTTGCCAACAAAGAAAAAGATTATAGCGAAACAGATGTTCTACAACTTACGTTATTAATGAATTCGGTATGGAATGAAGCTGAACGCAAAAATGCTGAAGAAAAATACGAAAGATTATTTACTGAGATGTTTGATGGTTTTGCTTTACACGAAATTATACTTGATGAAAACGATAATGCGGTAAATTATAAATTTTTGGATGTAAACCCTGCTTTTGAAAGGTTAACCGGATTAAAAAGGGATGAAATAGTAGGAAAAACCGTTTTGGAAGTAATGCCAAATACAGAGAAATCTTGGATTGAAAACTATGGTAGAGTCGCTATAACGGGTGAGCCAATGCTTTTTGAAGATTATTCGGTAGAACTAGATATGCATTTTGAAGTAAGAGCTTTTCAACCAAATAAAAATCAATTTGCCTGTATCGTAACGGATATTAGTTTTCGCAAAAAAAGCGAAAAAATTAATAAAGTTCAATATGCCATTGCAACTGCGATGGTTACCAATAGAAGTATTCATGATTTATACGCTACTGTCAGAAAAGAATTATCTGAATTAATGGATACTACCAACTTTATTATAGCCATTTATAATCAAGAAACAGAAATGCTTTCAGCTCCTTACGAAATTGATGAAACAGAAATAAGTATTCCGGAATGGTCTGCCAATAAGTCACTTACCGGATTGGTTGTGAAAGGTAGAAAATCACTCTTGCTCCAAAAGCATGATATTAGTAAGCTGGCCGAAGAAGAAAAAATTAATTTAATTGGGTCGCGGGCCGAATGCTGGCTGGGTGTTCCTATGTTGATTGACGATACTGTTTTTGGCGCCATTGTTATTCAAAGTTATAACAATCCTTTTGCTTATAGTTATGATAGTGTAAATGTAGTGGAAATGATAGCTCACGAACTAAGCATTTTTATTGATCGAAAAAACACTGAAAATCAATTAATATTGGCAAAAGAAAGAGCAGAAGAAAGCGATCGTCTTAAAACTGCTTTCCTTCAAAATATGTCACACGAAATAAGAACTCCACTCAATGGAATATTGGGTTTTGCTAGCTTGTTAGATGATGATGATATTGATATAATGGATGTTAAAAAATATTCTTCTTATATACAAGGAAGCGGAAACCGACTTTTTGAACTGATAAACAATGTTATTGATATTTCAAAAATTGAATCTGGTTCGGTTATTGTTTCTGAAAATGAATTTTCTGTAAATGCCATTATTGATGAAATTTTTAATCAGTTTATCATTTTAGCTCAAAGCAGAAATTTAGATCTGGTAAAACATATTGACAATCAAAAAGATATTATTCTCATTTCTGATAGTTTAAAATTGCATCAAATATTGAGCAATTTGGTAAACAACGCTATCAAATTTACCACTGTGGGTTCTGTAGAAATTTCATACAATACCAATGAACATGAAATTGTTTTTTGTGTTAAAGACACAGGAAATGGAATAGATAAAGAACATATTAAAAAGATATTTGACAGGTTTTATCAAGCAGATATGTCGATGGAACGAGGTTTTGAAGGTGCTGGATTAGGCTTGTCGATTTGTAAAGGTTTGGCAAAATATCTAAATGGAGACATTTGGGTAGATTCCGAAATAGATAAAGGAAGTTCTTTCTATTTAAAAATTCCATTAAAAATAGGAAATCAAAATATTACAGAAGTTAAAAAAGAAAAACCACATAAAGTCATGAATAATAACACCATATTAATTGCTGAAGATGACGACACCAGCTTTTCATTACTGGAGATGATTCTTAAGAAAGAAAATCTCCAAATTATTAGAGCTTGTAATGGTTCGGAAGCAGTTGATATTTTCAAGATTAACCACAATATAAAATGTGTTTTAATGGATATCAAAATGCCAATAATGAATGGGATAGAAGCAACCAAGTTGATAAAAAGTATCAATCCGGATATTCCGGTTATTGCACAAACTGCTTATGCGTTCAACATTGAACGCCAACAGGTTTTATCAGCCGGTTGCAACGACTATATTACCAAGCCCATTTCAAAGAAATTGCTCCTCCTTTTACTTGAAAAACATTTGAAAAATGTTTCTTAATTTTTTTTAAAAACAAATAAGCTCAATTATTTGTTGTTTCTCTTTTTAATGAGGGCTTTAAAATTAAAGTTCAACGATGAATTAAGCGATAGCGAATCACGAATACCGCTTA
>CAZWRD010000090.1:0-13166 GCA_964636105.1 uncultured Bacteroides sp. | reverse complement strand
TTGGCGTATAACGTTGTCCTCCTGCAAAAGTAGTTTTTATATCAAAACCAATGGATGTTTTTGCTTTGGCATTTTCATTTTTTCTACCTAAAACAAATTCTTTGCCAATCAAAGCATTAACCACATAATTACCGTTGAATGCTGTATTACGTTCCACATTATCGCTTCCTTTGTATTTAGATTCAAATAATGAGGCGGTTACCAGATAATACAATCCTTTATTCAGAAAATGTTCTAAAGTGAGTTCAACACCGTAATTATGCCCAGTTCCGCTAACATTCAATGTATCAGGTGTAGAATAACCAAAATTAGCACCCTGATTCAGAATAGAATAATAATCAGATGCGTTTCCGTTTACTGCTGCATTATTCAGATATTGATAATATATTTCCGACTTAATGCGTACAAATTCAGTTAAATTTCTGTCGTAACCCAATACAATATGCTGACTTTTCAACATATCCAGATTTTCGTTCAGTCTTTTAAAACTTCCATCGGGCATTCTGGTTTGACGGAAATAAATACTTATAGAATTCAACTGACTATGCATACCATAACCCAAACTTAATGACTGATTTCCAGCAAAACTCCATTTTAACCCAGCTCTTGGCTCAATGCTATAATCCTGATTTAAACCAAAATATACAGCATGCAAACCCGTATTCAGTATTAAGTCATCTGTAAATTTATATTGATATTGAACATAGGGTTGTATCATCCAGGTATTTCCCTTAAAATCGGTAACTGTGCGTAATCCATTGTCAGCGTTAAAATAAATTCTTTCATTCAGATTAAACCCCAAGCCTTTAATAAAGAAACCTGTTTTCAAATAACTTCTGCTGCTTATTTTATGATTTAAAAGAAATGAAGCTGTTAGATAATCTTCTGTAAAATCGTTTCTATAATTGGCAATTTTAGCTTGATTTCCAGGCGTTAATGAATCAACTATGGTTCTAAAGCCATGACGTGCAGCCGATAAAGTTAGCTTGGAATAAGTATTACTTCCCCAGAAGTAAGTGTTTGTAATTCCTCCTACTATCATATCGGCACTATTGGTCAGGTCGAAACCCTCGCCACCATAAAAATCAACTTTTTCTGCAGAAGTATCTTTTCGGGAATCCCAAATTTCAATATCGCTGTTACCACCCAATGCAAAAACAGAAAAGCTGCCCAATTTGGTTTTAGGAAAATTCAGTTTCATGGCAAAATCCTTATATTTTGGAATTCCTGTTCCTGTTCCAAAATCGGCACCCAATTTTTCCATAACTTCCATAGTTGAATATCTACCATTTATAAGATAAGAAGAGCCATCTTTTTTACTTATCGGACCTTCTGCTCCAATCTCAAACCCATTGAATCCGACTTGTCCAAGAAATTCGTGCTTTTCATTATTTCCATTACGCATTTTTAAATCAAACACACCTGAAACTGCATTTCCATATTCAGAAGGAAAAGCTCCAGTTAAAAAATCAGAATTAGACAACAAATTGTTATTCAGCATACAAACTGGGCCACCTGTTGCAGTTGAAGCTCCCCAATGGTTTGGGTTAGGAATATCAATTCCTTCTAAACGCCAAAGCAAACCTGAAGGTGAATTTCCTCTGATAATGATGTCGTTACGAGCATCGTTACTGCCAACAATACCGGCATAATTGGAAGCCATACGAGCCACATCATTACGCGAACCAGCATAGCGACCGGTTTCTTCAACTGTAAAGCTACGGGCACTTACTGAAGCCATTTTATTTAATGCATTCGATTTGTCGATACTGGCTTTAATTTCTACCGTTTTTTGAGTCAAAACATTTTCGTCCATTTCAATTTCAAGCAACAGTTCTTTTCCGGTATTTAATGTTAAGTTGTTTAATATTACATCTTTATAACCCATAAAGGTAATTTTCAGACTAACTCTACCAACGGCAACATTTTCAATACGAAATTTTCCATTAGCATCTGTAGATGTGCCGTTTACAGGATTTGAATTAATTAATATCACATTGGCACCAGGTAAAGTAGATTTGGTAATACGATCAATTACAGTACCCCGAACCGTTCCTTTTGGAGCTGAGGATGCATTCACTCCAATAATTTGAGTGAATAATAAAAATAGAATTGCTATTATTTTTTTCATTTTTTTTATTTTTAAAATATTTTGCAAAGTAAAACTGCTTTTGTATAAATAAAAATAAAAAACTGACGAAACGGGAAAAATAGAGGTTAAAAGTTCATTTATTAATTCTAGACCGAAAAAATAATAGATAAGATTAAAATTGTTATAAAAATTTATGTAATTTTGTGGCAATTAACAAATTGTTGAAACAAATGTTTATTTATTAGCGTATAAATATATTTTAAAACATTATATAAATTGAACAATATCAATACATTAATAAAAAAACCTAAAAATTGGGTTTTTATTACATTTCTGTTATTAAGTAGTTTTTCATCAACAACCTTTGCACAAAGCTCAGTAGCTAGCGGCGGAGGAAATCACACATCAGGCGGAATTACAGTAAGTTATACTATCGGGCAAGTTTTTAATTCAACGAATGAGAATAACAATATTAAAATTTCAGAAGGAGTTCAACAGCCTTATGAGATTCAAATTGCAAACGAAATTAAAGACGCAGAAGGAATCAAACTGATAATGAATGTATTCCCAAATCCAACAAAAAATGATTTGACTCTAATAATTGAAAATTATTCATTAAACAAGCTTTCATTTTATGTAATTGATATAATGGGCAAACAACTATTTACCGAACAAATAATAAATAAATCAACTCAAATAAAAATATCAAATTACCCGGTTTCAACTTATTTTTTAAAAATATATGATTTAAACAAAGAAATTAAAACATTTAAAATAATTAAAACCAATTAAAAAAATACTCATTTTCAAATTATTAGACTTTCAAAACCATTTTGAGTATTACAAAAAATAAAAAATTCTATACTTTATGAAAAAAATATTATTACTTATATTCATTGGCTTTATTCATTTAATTTCAAATGCACAAGCTCCTAAATTCTTTAATTATCAAGCAGTTATTAGAGATAACAATGGAAATTTACTTATAAATCAGCCTATGGATGTTGAGGTAAAAATTTCTAATTCCTCAAGTATTCAAGATCAGCTTTATATAGAAAATCACAATTCAGTATCAACTAATGCCAATGGTCTATTAATCTTAAAAATAGGAACAATCCCAACCCCAGCATTAGGTATTTTTGATAGTATTAAATGGGATAATGGCAATTATCATATTTTTTTCAATATCTCATACACAATTGGAATTGATAATTACAACATCCAATTCTCCGACAGACTTGCAAGCGTTCCGTTTGCATTGTTTGCAGCTAATGGAGGAGGAAGTGGCACACCTGGCCCTGCTGGACCAGCCGGAATAGATGGAAAAACTGTATTAAGTGGATTGATAAATCCTGATGTATCAATTGGAACCCAAGGGGATTTTTATATTAATACCAATACATTTAATATTTTCGGACCAAAAACCATTGCAGGATGGGGAAACCCTACCAATCTTGTTGGACCTCAGGGAACTCAAGGGCAACAAGGAACAGGCATACCTATACCAGGAAACGCCATTGGAAATATGCTATACTGGAATGGTAGTCAATGGGTTATAATACCAGCTGGAAGCAATGGACAAAACTTAACTTTCTGTAACGGAATTCCTCAATGGGGCCCATGTAATAACAATGTACCTGTGTTAACTACTGATGCAGCATCCTCAATTACAACAAATTCTGCTTATGTTGGGGGAGTAATTACATCAGATGGGGGAACAAATGTTACAGAAAGAGGTATTTGTTATTCAACAACTCAAAATCCCGGATTATCAGATAACAAAACTATAATTGGATTAGGTATTGGGCCATTTTCTTCTCAGATTATAAATCTTACACCAAATACAACTTACTATGTAAAGGCTTATGCAATTAATGCTAACGGAACTGCTTTTGGCAATCAGCAAAGTTTCACAACAACCTCAGCAAATCTTCCCACTTTAAATACTTATGCAATCAGCAATATTACTTCAAATTCAGCATCAGGTGGAGGAGAAATTACAAATAATGGAGGTTCTTCAATTCTATCAAGAGGAATTTGTTGGCATACCAATTCTAATCCCACAATTTCAAACAATTCCTCATTAGATGGAGTTGGAAATGGATCTTTTACAAGCAACTTAACAGGCTTATTACCAGGAACTATCTATTATGTTAGGGCATATGCAACCAATGCTTCTGGAATTTCATACGGAGATCAAAAGTCATTTATTACAACTACTTCATCTTTGCCAACCTTAACAACTACTGCTGCAAGCAATATTTCTTATGAATCTGCGGTTAGTGGTGGCAACATAACAAGTGATGGAGGAAGTTTGGTAACAAATAGGGGTGTTTGCTGGAGTAGTACTAATCAAAATCCAACAATTTCAGATTCACAAATTTCAAGCGGAACAGGCATTGGATCATATATTAGTTACTTAAACGGATTAAATCACAATACAACTTATTACTTGAGAGCATTTGCTACTAATGGTCAAGGGACAGCATATGGTAATTCTATTTCTTTCACAACCAATACCATTCTTAATCCAACATTAACTACTTCTGCCACAACAAACATTAGTTTTACAACTGCAATAAGTGGAGGTTCAATATCTTCAGATGGAGGTGGAGCTGTTTTAGAGAGAGGTGTTTGTTATAGTACAAATGCTAACCCAATATATACAGATTTACGTACTTCAGATGGTATAGGTATTGGAAACTTTACAAGTAGCATTACCAATTTAATATCTGGAACGACTTACTATGTAAGGGCTTATGCTAAAAACAATGCAGGAGTTGGTTACGGAAATCTTCAAACGTTTACCACTACTGCTATACTTTTGCCAGCTATTACTACTTCAAACATAACAGGAATTACTTCGAACTCGGCAGTTTCTGGCGGAAATATCTCAGCAAACGGAGGCGGAAGTATAACTGCTAGAGGTGTTTGCTGGAATACAACCGGAAATCCAACTATTACAAATAATTTCACTACCGATGGAACTGGCATAGGGTCTTTTACAAGTAACATTACCAATCTAAATCAAGGAACTACCTATTATGCAAGAGCTTATGCAACAAATTCTGCTGGCACCTCATATGGTTCTCAACAAGTTTTCATAACAACTGCTATTTCATTAGCCACGGTGAATACAGCCAACATATCAAATACGACATCAAATTCTGCTGTTTGCGGCGGCAATGTTGCAAGCGATGGTGGTGGTATTGTAATACAAAGAGGTGTTTGTTGGAGCACATCTTCAATGCCTACTACTCAAGATCAACGCACTATAGATGGGAATGGTTTAGGTAGTTTCTCAAGTTTTATAACTGGACTAAATCACAATACAACATATTATGTTAGAGCTTATGCAATTAATGAAGCTGGTCCTTCTTATGGAAATCAACTTAATTTTACGACAAATCCTTTAATTAATCCTGTTATCACAACAAGTCTTGTTTCAAGTATATTGGTTAATACCGCTGTTTGTGGAGGTACAATTTCTAGTGATGGAGGTGCTACAATAACTGCAAGAGGCGTTTGTTGGAGCACAACTCCAAACCCAACAATTACAGCTAATTTCACAGAAAATGGAAGTGGAATAGGAAATTTCACAAGCAATATAACAGGATTAAGTCCTGCAACAACTTATTATGTTAGAGCATATGCTACTAATATTCTTGGAACTCATTATGGTTCTCAACAAATTTTTACTACTATACAGGCATCTGTTCCAGTTCTTACAACCTCAAGTGTATCTAGTTTAGGAACAGTTTCTGTTATATCTGGTGGAAATATTACATCTGATGGAGGCTCAGCTATATTAACACGTGGTATTTGTTGGAATACACAAACTAATCCAAGCATTTCAAATTTCAAAACTTCAAATGGGATAGGAAGTGGGATTTTTGTAAGTCAAATTACAGGACTCTCACCAAACACAACCTATTATGCAAGAGCCTATGCAAGCAATTCATCTGGTGTATCATACGGTAATGAAATTTCTTTTACCACATTACAAAATGGTAGCAATGTTTCAACTGTTACAGATATTGATGGAAACATTTATGACACCGTAGCAATTGGATCTCAAGTTTGGCTTAAGCAAAATTTAAACACAACAAAATTTAACAATGGCAATCCCATATCTTTAATTACAGATGTAACTCAATGGTCAATAGTAGATTCTGCTGCATATTCAAATTTTAATAATAGCATTTCAAATCCTACAAACTACGGAAGATTATATAATTACTTCGTAGTTTCCGACACCAGAAATATTTGTCCGATTGGATGGCATATTCCTTCTCAAGCTGAATGGAATACTTTAATTACTTATCTTGGTGGCTCTTCAATAGCTGGAGGGAAATTAAAAGAAATTGGCATAACAAATTGGTTAACACCCAATACAGGGGCAACAAACTCAAGTAACTTTACCGCATTACCTGCTAACAAAAGGGGTAGTGATGGTATATTTACAATATCAGGTGAAAGTGCATTCTTCTGGACATCAACTCTATCAACCACTACTAGAGGTTTTTATAAAAATATTGATTATAATCAGGAAGGAATAAACGAAGGTAATCATAGTTTTAGAAATGGTTTATCAATAAGATGTATAAAAAATGTAGCTTCAAATCCAACATTATCAACAACTTCAATAATAAATATAGGTCCAAATTCAGCAGTTAGTGGAGGAAATATCGTTTCTGATGGAGGCTCTGCTATTATTGCAAAAGGAGTGTGCTGGAGCACAGCTTCTAATCCATCTATATCTAATTCTACAACAAACGAAGGAAGTGGAAATAATTTTTTTATAAGTACGATTACAGGGTTAATCCCGAACACAATCTATTATGTAAGAGCCTATGCTACAAATAGTGCTGGCACAGCTTATGGAAATATTATATCTTTTACAACCTTACAAAATTCTGTTTTTGCGATTTCAGACATTGATGGAAATTTGTATGATACCATAACTATTGGAACTCAAGTTTGGATGAAATCGAATTTAAAAACTACAAAATACAGAAATGGAAATCCTATTAATGAATCAAACGACCCTTGGCAAAGTTTAATTACCGGAGGATGTGCTGATTATAATGATGATTCAACCAAAACATTAATATATGGCAAACTATATAATTATAACACAGTTATTGATGGTAGAAAAATTTGCCCAATTGGTTGGAAAGTTCCTAACAACAATGATTTAATAATTCTAAGGGATTATTTAGGTGGCACTAATATTGCTGGCGGAAAATTAAAAGAAACCGGAAATTTACGTTGGGTCTCGCCAAATACTGATGCTTCAAATCAAAGTGGATTTTCAGCTTATGCAGGTGGTTTTAAAACCGATTTAGGAACATATTCAGGTTTGGGGATGGAAGGAAATTGGTGGACTATAAATACCAGCAGTGCTACACAAGCTATCTTATTGCAATTAAGTTATAATTCAGGTAATTTTATTATTGCTAACAAAACGTTTAATAATGGGTTATCAGTTCGTTGCATAAAAGAATAACATTATGATTATTAAAGACATAACAGATTTAATCGAAGATTTAGCTCCAATTCAATTGCAGGAAAATTATGATAATGCTGGACTTATTTTAGGCGACAAAAACTTTGAATTAGATAAAGCACTCATTTGCATTGATGTAACAGAAACAATTATTGATGAAGCAATTGCAAAAAACTGTCAATTAATCATCTCTCATCATCCATTGATATTTAAAGGATTAAAAAAAATCAACGGAAAAAATTTAATTGAAAAAATTATTATCAAAGCCATTAAAAACAATATTGCAATTTATGCGGCTCATACCAATCTCGATAATGTAATAAATGGTGTTAATTCTATTCTTTCTCAAAAAATTGGGTTAAAAAACATTAAAAGCCTGCAGCCCAAAAAAGACATTTTCAAAAAATTGGTTTTCTTTTGTCCTGTTATTCATGCAGATAAAGTTAGAAAAGCAATTTTTGAGGCTGGTGCCGGACAAATTGGCAATTACGATAGTTGCAGTTTTAATACAGAAGGTATGGGAAGCTTTAAAGCTCTTGATAATGCAAATCCTTTTGTTGGTGAACCAGGAAAACTCCATTTTGAAAAAGAAATCAGAATTGAAACTATTTTCCCATTTTATATTGAGAATAAAGTGGTTGAAGCTTTGCTACAAGCCCATCCATATGAAGAAGTTGCATATGATATTTATAAACTCGAAAATTACTTTGCAAATATAGGAAGCGGAATAATTGGAGAAATTGAAGAAACAGACGAAATTCAATTTCTTAAAGAATTAAAAAAATTAACTGAATGCAAATGTATTAAACATAGCAATTTATTAGAGAAAAAAATTAAGAGAGTTGCAATTTGCGGTGGTTCAGGCAGTTTTCTTATTAAAGATGCAATTGCAGCAAAAGCAGATATATTCATAACAGGAGATGTAAAATATCACGACTTTTTTGAAGCTGAAAACAAAATTCTGATTGCAGATATTGGTCATTTTGAAAGTGAACAATTTACAAAAGAATTATTATATACAATTATTACAAAAAAATTTCCTAATTTTGCAGTTTTAATTTCAGAAAATAATACAAATCCAATTCATTACCTGTAAATACAAATTCGATATATATGGCAAAGACAACAAAAGGTGATAAAAACGAAACAATTACCGATACAATGGCT
The DNA here is from genome assembly GCA_964636105.1 of uncultured Bacteroides sp. Classification (GTDB taxonomy): domain Bacteria; phylum Bacteroidota; class Bacteroidia; order Bacteroidales; family JACABE01; genus JACABE01. The sequence goes on along the minus strand of CAZWRD010000090.1, from coordinate 4,398 downwards.
GAAAACCAAATTGTTGATAACAGTATTAAAGACGTTATCGCCAAAGATGCTGATGTAAGTGTAGAAACAAAGTTAATAGCATTATATTCTTTACAACAAATAGATTCTCAGGTAGATAAAATCAGAATCATTCGCGGTGAACTTCCTTTAGAAGTACAAGATTTAGAAGATGAAGTTGCAGGCTTAGAAACCCGTATTGATAATTTTATTTCAGAAATAAAAAGTTTGGAAACTAATATCAGCGAGAAAAAAGCATCAATTACTGATTGCCAAATGCTAATAAAACGCTATGAAGACCAACAAAATAATGTTAGAAACAACCGCGAATATGACTCATTAACAAAAGAGGTTGAGTTTCAAAATCTTGAAATTCAATTAAATGAGAAAAGAATTAAAGAGTTTTCCATTACATTGGAAACAAAAAAAGAAGAAGTAGAAAAAGCTCAGAAAACATTACTTGAACGCAAAAATGATTTAGATATTAAAAAATCTGAATTGCAAGATATTATAAACGAAACTGAAAAAGAAGAATTAGAACTTATTCAGAAATCAATTGAAAATCAAAAATTAATCGAAGACAGATTATTAACAGCTTATAAACGCATCAGAGAAAATGCAAGAAACGGCTTAGCTGTTGTTATGGTTGAGAGAGATGCTTGCGGTGGATGTTTTAATAAAATTCCACCTCAACGTCAATTAGATATACGAATGCATAAGAAAATTATTGTATGCGAATATTGTGGTAGAATTTTAGTTGACAATGGAATAGACGAAATCGTTAATCACTAATAACCATCAAATTCAAAAAACATTAAGCAAACTCAAAAGGTTTGCTTTTTTTATTCTCTTTTTATTGAAAAAATTAATTAATTTTACACTTTGATAAATTTCTTAAAAGGATAATTAAATGTTCGACAACAACAACTTACACCCGATGTTTGTCTATTTTCCAATTGCTATAATTACAATTGGATTCCTTTTTGATATTTTAAGTCTTTTTGTAAAAAAAGAATATATTTTGTTGAATATCAAATACTATCATATAATTTTAGGAATATTAAGCTCGTTTACTGCTGGTTTGACCGATGAATTTTTTTCTGAAAAATTAAATGGAATTACTGTTGAAATAAGAAAAAATCGCGAAATATTTGCAAGAATAACCATTTTTACAATTACAATTGCAACATTATTAAGAACATACATAAATTACGAAAGCATTGAAAATTCAAAACTAAAATTGTTGGTAATAACATAATATGTTTTATCAATGATTAGTGTTGGTATTATGGGATAAACCGGAGGTACACTGGTTTATAATTATGCTGTTCATTAAAATTTTATTTGAAAAATAATGTCCAATATAAATAACTAATTATCAATTTTGAACTAGAGAAAATGGACACTTCTTAGGTTCGTAAAAAAAATGTTTTATGAAAAAAAATTTATTGAAACTTATGGTAATTATTGCAGGGATTGCATTAATTACAAGTTGCGGAAACAACAAACCGACTGAACCAGCAACACCAGCTGCACCCAAAAAAACAATCGAAAATCTGAAAGCGGCAATTAAGGGAGAAACAACAGCAAGTGCAAAATATGCTGCTTATGCTGAAAAAGCAAAAGAAGAAGGATTTATGCAAATCGCTGTCCTATTTCGTGCCACGTCTAAATCAGAAGAAATCCATGCTCAAAATCACACAAAAGTATTAACAGCTTTAGGTGAAACAATGGAACCTATTAAACCAGAATTTGAAGTAAAAACTACCAAAGAAAATCTGGAAGATGCAGTAAAAGGCGAAAAATATGAAGTAGAAACAATGTATCCTGATTTTATTAAAACATCTACGGCTGATACAATTGCAGATGCAACTAATTCTTTTTACTGGGCAATGAATGTTGAAAAAAACCATGCCAATTTATATCAAATTGCTATTGATGCATTAGCAGCAAAAAATTTATCAAAAATGCAAAATGAATATTTTGTTTGTTCTACTTGCGGAAACACATTTGCAGCTGGGAAAATTGATGAACTATGTGCCGTATGTGCAACTGCTAAAGACAAGTATATTTCAATAAAATAATTAAATTAACCTCAACTATAAAAAGGTAGAAATTAATCATTTCTACCTTTTTTTAAATTTTTTCTAAAAATGTATTGTTACGAATATCCAAGATTGATGCTTACTGTTGATATTGCAGTATTAAAAAAAATCGAAAATCAAACTTTCATTCTTTTGATAAAAAGAGGAAATGAACCTTTTAAAAATACATGGGCTTTACCGGGAGGCTTTGTTGAAATGGATGAAAATTTAATTCAGGCTGCTGAAAGAGAGTTGCTTGAAGAAACAGCAATATCTGGTATTGAACTAAAACAGTTTTATACATATGGAGAATTAAACAGAGATCCAAGGGGAAGAACAGTTAGCGTAATTTATTATGGTTTTACAAATCAGAACAATACAATACCAATTGCTGGTGATGATGCCGCTGATGCAAAATGGTTTTTAATTAGCAATTTACCATTGCTAGCCTTCGATCATGAAAAAATAATAAATGAACTTAACAATTTTTTGCAATTGGTTTAGTTACAAAGATGTAATTAATACTTAAAAAATTTGCATCTTTGCATTTTAAATAATATTGATATCTTGAAAAGCAATAAAATACTGGTTTTTTGCATAATATCTATTGCAATTATTATATTTTTTACTTCTTGTGCAAATATGATTGCACCAAATGGGGGTCCTAAAGATACAAACCCTCCAAAACCAATACAAAGTTTCCCTCCAAATTACTCATGTAATTTTAAAGAAAATAAAATAGAAATTGATTTTGATGAATTTCTATATCTAAAAGAAATTAATTCACAACTAATTATATCGCCTCCATTAAAAGAACTTCCGGAAGTGAAAACCCGAGGAAAAAAACTAATAATTGATTTAAAAGAAAAACTTAAAGAAAATACAACTTACACCCTATTTTTTGGTGATGCAATTACTGACTTAAATGAAGGAAATCCACTTTCTTCGTACGAATTTGTATTTTCAACAGGCTATATAATTGATTCACTTACAATAACAGGCAAAGTGATTGATGCTGCTTCGCAAAATCCCGAAAAAGATATTTATATTATGTTGTATGATAAATACACAGATTCAATCCCTTACAAAGAAAAACCATATTATGTTAGTAAAACAAAAGAAGATGGAAGCTTCAGGTTAAATAATCTTAGAGATATGCCTTATAAAATATTTGCTATCAAAGAGATGAATAACAATTTATTGTTTGACGATATAACTGAAAAAATAGCTTATGCTGACTCATTGGTAACACCTCATATTAAACCAATTATAAAACCAGATACTACATTTAATGACAGTTTAAAATTATCAAAAATACCCAAAGACAGCTTAATAAATGATAGTTTAAACAAACTAAAACAAGCATATAAATCACTGTCAATAAAAGATTTAAGATTATTTCAAGAAATAGATTCAACTCAAAAATTATTAAAAGCTGAATTTAAAAATAATAATACAGCAATAATTGAATTTAAATATCCTGTTAAATCTCTTAAATATAACATGATACATCCAAAAGATACGAATATATTTAAGATTGATGAATGGAACAAAAACAAAGATAGCTTAACATTCTGGCTTTTAAAACCTGATTTAGACTCAATTATAGTAAGTTTTTACGAGATTAATAATGGGAATGATAGTGTATATATTTATAAACGAAAAGGTATAAACCCAATTGCAAAGAACAATGTAAAAAGCAATATTTCTTCTACATTTAACTATTTTGATAAAGTTCACATTTTCTGCTCGTTACCCGTATTAAATACAGATTCTATACTTTTAACATTATTTACAAACACTGATACTAATAACTTATATGCCTACAAATCTGACAGCAATTGCAGACGATTCAGCCTAAAACAAATCTTAAAATCAGACCAAACATATAAACTTGTTTTAAAACAAGGAGTTATGAAAGATATTTCAGGCAATGCAAACGATAGTCTTGTTTTGAACTTTAAAACAAATACAGCTGAAGATTTTGGAAACTTCTTTCTTAAAATAAATTCTTCTGATAGTGTTAACTCATTTATTATTCAAATACTTAGTGAAAAAGGGGAAGTTAAATCAGAACAAATATACAATAAAAATAAATTACTAATTTTCAAAAACTTAGAACCGGGCTCTTATCAAATTAAAGCCATTAAAGATAAAAATGCAAATGTCAAATGGGATACTGGCAATTATCTAAAAAATATACAACCTGAAGAAGTGTTTTTTTATTCATCAAAAATCACAATACGAGCCAATTGGGATTTAGAAGAAACATGGACTTTCTAAATTTACATTTATTGGTGCAAGTTTTTTAGAAAAA
>CAZWRD010000089.1:11458-13326 GCA_964636105.1 uncultured Bacteroides sp. | reverse complement strand
GAAAACAAACAATGCCTTTAGGCATCAAATATTTATAGAAAAAATGATATTGATTTTTTAATTGTGCCTTTAGGCACAATATCGTTATTAAAAAAATACAAATTAAAACAATAAAAAAATGCCGAATACATATACACAAATTTACATTCAGGTAGTATTTACTGTCCAGAATAGAATTTCATTAATCAGAAATGAATGGAAAGATGAATTATATAAATATATTACCGGAATTATACAGAATAACGGACATAAATTGATTGCAATAAACGGTGTAGCTGATCACTTGCATATTTTTATTGGGATGAAACCATCACAATCATTGTCAGATTTAATGCAGGATGTTAAAGGCGATTCTTCCAAATGGATTAATGAAAAAGGGTTTGTAAAAGGTAAATTTGAATGGCAAGCTGGCTTTGGTGGATTTTCATATTCTCTATCTCAGATAGATCAGGTTGTAAAATATATTCAAAATCAAGAGATTCATCATGCAAAGAAAACATTTCTACAGGAATATATTGAGTTTCTAGAGAAATTTAAAGTTCCTTATGATGAACGATATTTATTTAAACCTGTTATTGAATAATATGATTTTCAAAAAACGTATAACAATAATGCAAAACATATCTGTAATATTATCATTAGAAGAAGCATTAAGGATATTTACTTATTACAAGATGTTCCAAAAGAATTATTAGAGATTAAAGCAATCAAAACCTTTCAAACTGCTATGTTTTAAATGGTAAAAATGCTTTATGGTTTAAAGCTCTCAATGAAATAATTACCCAAATATTTCTTCCATTTTCTTTTTCCTATATTCAAATATTTGATTTAATTTGCTTTCAATTATCAGTTTGTTGGCAATTATGCCAAAGACTCCAAATGGTGGTTTATATGTTAATATATCTATCATTAGTACCCCAACTTTAGTTTCTTCAAAGTGATGTTCATGATGCCAAAAACGATAAGGACCTTCTTGTTGAACGTCAATAAAATACTTATGCTCTTTTACATGGGTTATTTCAGTAGTCCAATTCATTTTTAATCCCCATAACGGACTTACTCTGTAGGCTATTATCATTCCTTCATACATTTTTTCGGGCAAATCTTGTGTAATAATTTCAAAACCCATGTATTGGGGGGTTATTTTTTGGAGATTAGCCGGATTTGAAGCAAAGTCCCAAATCTCTTCCAAATTTGCTTTGATGATTTGTGTTCTTTTAAAAGTGTACATTTCCTAAAGGCTTTTTAAGATTCTAAGAGCTTCATCCACATGTTTTTCGGCTTGTAATTGTGAATTGAAAATATATATAACTTCGCCCGATTTGTCGATAATATAGGTAACTCTGCCAGGCAAAATTCCCAGTAAGTTTGTTGGAACTCCGAATAGTTTACGAACTTTATTATCTTCGTCGCTCAATAGTGTAAATGTCAACCGGTGTTTTTCTGCAAATTTCTTATGACTTTCAACAGATTGGGCACTAATTCCGATTACTATAGCATCCACATCTTCAAACACACTAAATTGATCGCGAAATGAACATGCTTGTTTGGTGCAGCCTGGGCTATCGTCTTTTGGATAGAAATAGATAACCAGATTCTTTCTGCCAACTACACTATCGCTGTGGAAGAGTTGATTTTTCTGATCTTTTAATACAAAATGTGGCATTTTCATGCCTGTTTTTAATGATTCCATATTCTTACTGTTTTGTGCGTTGCTATTAAATGAATAATATAATGTAAATAATATCAAATAGATAAATAAATAAACTCTATAGAAATTGCGAAATTTCAAATAAGGCTTATTATTGGGATATAAGTTGAAAATCAAAGCTTTAATTTCTTTAATAAAAACAGGTTTAAAATTTATT
>CAZWRD010000089.1:0-11358 GCA_964636105.1 uncultured Bacteroides sp. | reverse complement strand
TAATTGGAAATTGATAATTGCGCCCAATTGTCCTTTGGTTAAATACATTTTTGGTAATGCATTGTTGATGGCTTTTTGAGCAGTAGTCCAAGATGAAGTAGATCCCATATTTCTGAATTGCTGTGTATTATAGGTTGGACCATTTGGATTGTTTACTGGATCGTAAACATTCAGATAACCATCATAATTATTGGTAGTTAATCCAAGCCATAAGTTTGTAGTTGCATCTGGATTTCTGTTCATAATTTCAATACCGCTTGATTTTAATTTACCTGCTAATGTGTTTAATAAACCTTTAATTTCAGCTTTTATTGAAACAAGTTTAGCATTACTAGAAGTCATTAAACCACTTCCAACACCAGCTTTGTGGCAATCAGTAGTATTACAACCGTTGAAATTTCCTTTAGCTTTAAATGAGTGACCACCAGCAGCGCCTGTAATAGGAGCCATATGGCAATCTTGACATGAAGCAGCAGTAGCATGAGTTGAACTTGAATAACCTCCACCAAACTCTACTCCGCCTTTACCAGCAGCAATTACACCTACAGCACCATAATGAATATGTGTTCTGTAACCAGGAGTAATCAGGTTGGTAGTAACACCTGTAGTTGAATCGTAAGCAACAGCACTTGCATTAGCAGCTAAATCTGCATAATCAAGATATTTACCTTTTCTTACAGATGTAGTTAATGATGCCATTGGACGTGGTTGGTGACATTTAACACACAAGTTTCCTTTACCACCATCTTGTGTAAGGTTTACTGTTTTTTCTCCACCCCACATAGTTAAAGGCACAGCAGCAGTTGTAGTTAATGAAGACATGTCAGAATAACCATAAGTAGTATGTAAACTACTATGGCATGTAAAGCATGTAATTTTTCCGTAAGCTGCATTTGCAGGTACAACATAACCATTTTTCCATGGACCAGTTGCGCTATCTTGAAAGAAAGCTACAGATGTATTGTTTTTACAAACATACAAAAATCCTTCATGTTCGTGACAAGCTGCACAACCAACTGCACCAGCTTCTTCTTCAGCTGCTAAACCAAATTCGTGTTTCGATAGTTGAAATTCAACAGATACTTTGTCAACAACACTTGGTGTATGACATAATTTGCAAGTTTCATTTGCATCTTTACCGTCTTTACCTGCAGGTCCGGTAGCACCCATTTCGCCGTCTTTAGCACAGCTTGCAAGGAAAACCATAGAAGTAGCGGCTAACATTAAGCTACTTCTGAAAATCATTTGTAAAAAGTTTCTTCTCATTGTAATTGTTTTTGATTTGTACTCGTTTTATTACAAAATTTATTAGACTTAATTTGTCAATGCAAATATAGAAACGAATAAGTTCATAGCAACAGTTATGAGCCTGATATTTTCGAGATGTGAACTGAATAACAATCATTATTTGATTGATAAATATCAATATGAAAATGATTGCAGTGTAAGAGCTTGGTAAATAGCGGTATATGTAATTATCCTTTTTGGTTGATTTTAACCAGCATATCAATATCTTTTAATATTATACTGTTTCCATCAACACTTATAATATTATCATCTTTTAATTCTTTTAAAATTCTAATTGCACTTTCTTTAGACATAGCAGTTAAATCTGCAAGATCTTGTCTTTTGATGTTGATTTCAAAATTGTTTTTCTGAAATACTTCATTATGCATATATAATAATGCACCTGCAATACGTCCATGCATACCTTTTTGAGTAAGTTCAATAAATTTAAAATAATTTGTAAGCGTATGCGAATTTACCCATTGTAGAAGGTTTAAAGCAAATTCTTTGTTGTTTTTTACCAATTCAGTAATGGTATTTACTTCAATAAAGCATGCTGAAGAATCTTCAACTGCCATAGCCGTTATATGATTTTTAAAATCAGTAAAAAAGCCTGGACCTCCAACTATAGTTACAGGTTTTGCAAAACGTAATATTAGATTTCTATTATCTATACCTTCAATATATAGTTTTACTAATCCTTCATTTATAAGAAGTATATGAGTCATTGCAGTGCCTTGTTTGAAAATAATTTCACCTGCATTAAATTTTACTTTACATCGGGCTTTGTTTAACATTTCTAATTCATCCTCAGTAAGTGATTTGAATATTGGTAATTCTGTTAAACATTTTCCACAGTGGTCATTATTCTTCTTGTCTTCCATTTTTGATGTATTTAGTAAGTCTTATATTATAATTTAGCGTATTTAATAGTATGAAAAATTGACTAGATTGTTTAATGTTTTTAATATCAGTTTGTTAATATGTTATTTTTTCAAAAAAAAACTTGTTAGTTGATATAAATCAATAAATACTAGAAATTATATTGTTGCAAATATACTAATTTATCAATTGTTATATGCAAATAAAATTGATATTTGTTGATTTTTTTTAAAAATTACATCTCAAAGTCTTGTAATTCAGTTTGTAATTATATAGTAGCAAGTCTTGAATCAGTTATTTTGCTGATATATGTCAATTTTTCAATGATTCTTATTCTAAGATAAGAATTTAATTGTAAGCTAATTAGATTGTTAATGATGTTTGGCAGTATTGTTTCGTTTTTAGGTGGTTTTATTACATAGCAATATGTTGTAAAAATTAATACTTTTGTATTCATTAACTTAAATAAAAACGAAAATGAAAAAGAAATTTTTACTTTTAATTACATTTATTTCAGTAATTATCGGATCATGCACAAAAGATGTGGTTGAGCCCAATTATACTCCGATAGTTCCTAATACAAATGCGAAATTTTCAACTGATGTTTATCCTCTTTTTGCATCAAATTCATGCACAAGTTGTCATGGAACTTCAGGTGGCTTAGATTTAAGCGGTGCCATAGCAACAGTGAGAACAAATTTACTAACTGTTGGCTCAGTAAAACCTAACCAAGCAAGTACAAGCAAATTGTATTATTATTTTAATAATGCTACACACCAAGGTAAAGCACTTAATGCTACTCAAATCTCAAATATCAAAGGATGGATTGATGCAGGTGCATTGGATAATTAATTTATAGCAATTACTTAATATTATAAACATTTAATAAAATATGTATATGAATAATAAAAATATAAAAAAAGTACTGATAAGCAGTATTTTAACATTCGCACTTTTAGCCGGTTTATTTAATACTCAGTTATTGGCACAAGAAAAAAATACACCTGTAATTGGTACATTTAATAGTGGTATTTTTCTGGAAAATCAAACTGTAATGATGTATCCTAAGAAAACGATTGAGATGGTTATAAATCACCGTTTTGGTAAAATTAGTGATGGATTTAGCGAATTATTCGGTGTTTATTCTCCTTCAAATATCAGAATGGGTGTAAATTATAGTGTTACCAATAAATTTCAATTGGGTTTTGGATTTACTAAATTAAATAAGCAACAAGATTTGGGATGGAAATACAGTATTTTTGAACAAACTACCAATAATAAAATGCCTGTTTCAGTTGTGTATTATGGAAATATTGTTTTGGATGCCAGAGAAGAAGCTACTGCATTTAATTATAAAAATTATACTTATGGACATAGATTTTCTTATTTCCATGAAATTATGATAGCCCGCAAATTTTGTGATTTCTTTACTTTACAATTAGCACCTATGTATGCTCATTATAATGTAACAGAATCTGCAAGTGATTCTACTTCTGTAAGATTAAGAAGACATGATCATTTTGGTTTGTCTGCATTAGCTAAAGTTACAGTTACACCAACCATTGCAGTTTTTGCTGAATACGATCATAATTTTACAACTTTATACAAACGTAATTATCCAGAAGTGAAACCAAATATTGCTTTTGGTATCGAAAATGCGACAGCATCACATTCATTTCAGTTGTTTGTAACTACAGCTTATGATATTACAAACCAACGCAATATGGTTTATAATCAAAATGATTTTTTGCATAGTGGTTTGATGATAGGTTTTAATATCACTAGAGTTTTTTATAGATAGAAATATTCTGAATTTAATAAAAAATGATAAACCTGACATGTTTTTTTAGACTTGTCAGGTTTAATTTCACTTGTTAGTATTTGTTTTGCTAACATAAATTATTAAAAAATAGACATTTAAAATTAAAAATATTTCACTCAGCCTTAAATCATATCTGGATAAGTGAAATTTTTTAAAATGAACCTGAATAAAGAAGAATTATCGAATTATTAAAGAGGGATTCTGAAAATTAAAGTTTAACGAAGAAAAAGCAATTTTTAGAAGTACCCTAAATTATAAATTAAACAATCACAAATATGTTGAAATTAATCAAAACAATAAGTTTCGTAGTTGCAATTATTATCGTTTTGCAATCTGATTTTTTATTTTCACAAAATACAAATGATGATTGTTTAATGTGTCATAGCGATAAAACGCTTACCAAAGTTCATAAAGGGCAGGTGATTTCGTTGTTTGTAGATAAAAATACAATTAAAAATTCTACTCACAAAAATGTAAAATGTGTTTCTTGTCATAAAGATGCAGATGTAAGCGAGTTCCCTCATCCTGAGCATTTAAAGGAAGTTAATTGTGGCAGTTGTCATAAAAATGCTGAGTTTCAGTTTGGTGTAAGTATTCATGGTCAGGCTTTAAAATTTAATGCACCTTTTGCACCTACTTGTAAAGAGTGTCATGGTAAGCATGATGTGTTAGCTGGCTCAAATCCAAAATCATTAACCTATAAACTTAATGTTCCTATTTTATGTGGGAAGTGTCATAAGGAAGGAGCTCCAGTTGCTCGATTGTATAATATAACTACAAAAGATATTTTAAGTAATTATAGTGAAAGTATTCATGGTAAAGGTTTGTTTGAAAGTGGATTAATTGTATCAGCTACTTGTAATGATTGTCATGGAAATCATCTGGTTTTGCCTCATACCAATCCTCAGGCTACAACATCTAGCAAAAAAATTGCATCTACCTGTATGAAATGCCATGCAAATATTGAGCAAGTGCATAAAAAGGTGATTAAAAGAGAATTGTGGGAGAAAAAGGCGGGTGTTATTCCTGCTTGTAATGACTGTCATTCATCTCATAAAATAAAACCTCAAAAAACGGAAACCAATATTTCAAATCAACTTTGTTTAAAATGTCATGAAACTAATAACGTTCATAAAGTTGTTAATAATAAAAAAGTTTCTTTAAAAGTAAATCCGAATGATTTTGTAAATACTGCCCACAAAAACTTTGCATGCAACAAATGTCATACAGAGGTAACTACTGGAAATACTAATGGAAGACCCTGTGCTACAACAAAAAAGGTTGATTGTTCTATTTGTCATGAAGAAGTATCCAATGTTTATATTAATAGCGGACATGGACAGGCATATTTTAATAATACCAATAAATTTGCACCTTATTGTACCGATTGTCATGGCTCGCATCGTATTTTAAGTAGATACGACGAAACATCTGTTACCAGTCGTACAAATATACCTCAATTATGCGGCAAATGTCATACAAAAAATGGTAAAGCTACATTAAATACACATCGTAAAGAGATTGATATTTTTAGTAATTACTCAAATAGTGTTCATGGTAAAGGTTTGATGGAGAAAGGATTACTAGCAAGTGCCGTTTGTACGGATTGTCATACTTCACATAATAATCTGAAAGAAGCTGATTCAAATTCAAGTATTCATCCACGCAATGTACCAAATACCTGTGGCAAATGCCACAAAAGTATTTATAACGAATATATGGAAAGTGATCACTCTGTATTGCTTAATACCAAAGATAAGAAATACCCTAGTTGTGCCAATTGTCATACATCTCACTCAATATCAGATGTAGATAAAGATAAATTTATGTCGCAGGTAACCATGCAGTGTGGTAGTTGTCATAAAGATTTATCAGAAACATATATGGAGACTTATCATGGAAAAGCTTATACACTCGGACATATGAAAGCTGCACGTTGTTCTGATTGCCATGGCGCTCATAAAATACTGAATATAGATAATCCCGAATCGATGATAAGTGAAAAAAACATTGTAAGAACCTGTAAAAAATGTCATGAAAATGCCAATTTGAAATTTACTGGATACTTGTCGCATGCTACTCATAATGATAATGATGTGCTTTTTTATACTTTCTGGGGAATGACTTCATTGTTATTAGGTGTATTTGGGTTTTTTGGATTACATACCTTATTATGGATTCCACGTTCGATAGTTGAGGCTCGCAAAAAGAAGAAACATAAAGTAGAAACTGGTGAAAAAGTGTATTTCAGAAGATTTACCCGTAGCCAGCGAATTACGCATATTTTTGTTATAATTAGTTTCTTGCTGCTGGCATTAACGGGTATGATGTTGAAATTTGCACATATGGATTGGGCTATTATATTTTCAAAATTGATTGGTGGAGTAGAAACTGCCGGAAATATTCATCGTTTTGCAGCAATTATTACTTTCGGATATTTCTTTTTCCATGTTGTTTCTTTGTTGAAAATGAAGAAAGAGCAAAAGCTAACATTTAAAGATTTTCTGTTTGGTAGTAATACTTTAATGTTTAATATGCAAGATATCAGGGATTTTGTTGCAACTGTAAAATGGTTTTTATGGTTGGGCGAACGTCCGAAATATGGTAAATGGACTTATTGGGAAAAATTTGATTATATGGCTGTATTTTGGGGCGTTGCAGTAATTGGTTTTTCGGGATTAATATTGTGGTTCCCAGAGTTTTTTACACAGTTATTTCCTGGTTGGGTAATTAATGTAGCTCAAATTATACATAGCGATGAAGCATTGTTGGCAGTTATCTTTATATTTACAATTCATTTTTTCAATACACATTTACGTCCTGAAGCGTTTCCAATGGATACGGTAATATTTACCGGACATGTGGATGCAGATGAATATAAAGTTGACAGACCTAAAGAATGGGAAGAATTAGAAAAATCTGGTAAGTTAGAAACCAAAGTTGTGAAGAAAGAAATACCTACTTCCGTAATGAAAGTTGTAAAATTCTTTGGCTTTGTGTTTTTGTTTACAGGAATTATACTGGTGCTTTTAATTATTTTCTCATTAATTACTGGAAAATATTGATTTTTTATTTTTAATAATATTTTGATGTGTATGAGGCTGTTTGATTTTCAGACAGCCTCTTTTTTGTTTCATTGAAAATAATATTTATTACATTTGCAAAACAGAAAAATGATTGTTGTAAACCAGGTTTTTTAAACACTTATTGCTTAGTAAATGAAGATTTTAATAATAGAGGATGAAAAAGCTATAAATGATTCGATACTTGAATATCTACATGTAGAAGGTCATGTGTGCGAAGCAGTATTTACATATGAAGAAGCTGTTGAAAAGACAGAACTTTATGATTATGATTGTGTTGTAGTAGATATTAACTTGCCTGATGGAAATGGATTGGATGTTATAAGACGAATTAAAAAATCGGGGAAAACTCCCGGAATTATTATTGTTTCAGCTCGCAATGCATTACAAGATCGAATAGATGGTTTGGATATTGGTGCCGATAATTATCTTACCAAACCTTTTCATCTTGCCGAATTAAATGCCCATTTAAAATCTATTCATAGACGAATTAGTTTTAATGGAAATGAAGAAATTCTTTTTAATGAAATCAAAATACTTCCAACCGAACATAGTGTTTTTGTTGATGATAAAGAATTGAAACTCACCAAAAAAGAATATGAGCTGCTTATGTTTTTTATTTCTAATAAAAACAAAGTAATAACCAAGTCGGGTTTGGCTGAGCATTTGTGGGGCGATTATATGGATATGGCAGATTCTTTCGATTTTATTTATACACATATTAAAAATTTGCGAAATAAACTTTTAAAAGAAGGTTGTACAGATTACATCAAAACAGTTTATGGAGTTGGTTATAAATTTGATACTTCACAGGAATAATTATATTAAAACTTTTATAAAAGCAATAAAATGAAACTCTTAACAAAAACCAGTTTAAATTATCTTTCGGTTACTTTATTTGTTTTTTTATTTGCTACTATTGCTTTTTACAATTTACTACGTCATCAAGTTAATCAAAATATCAATATTGAACTTGAAAAGCGGAAAAACACAATTGTTAATCAATTGCTTTCAGCTCATTCTTCTCTGCAAACACCTACAAATCAAAACGAAAAAGTAATTATTACTCCTTTAAATCAAGTAAAATCACTTCAATTGAATTTTTATGATACTTTGTTTTTTCAATTTCATGAAAAAAAGTATGTTCCTTTCCGTCAATTGGGTTTTATTGCAGAAATTAATAACGAAGAGTTTTATATTCAGATATATAAGTCATTAGAAGAGACTGACAACCTGATAGTAAGAGTTTTTTTTATTATGACTATTATGGTCATTCTAATTATAATCGTATTGTTGATTACGGTTCGACATACTTCTTTGGTTGCTTGGAATGTGTTTTATGATACGATAAAAAAAATAAATCAATATGATATAAATTCGCATAATGAATTCACATTGAAGCAGTCGGAAGTGAAAGAATTTGACGATTTGAATCGTAATTTGATAGCTATGACAGATCGGATTAAAAAGGATTATTCGAATATGAAAGAATATACCGAAAATGCATCTCATGAAATGCAAACTCCTTTGGCAATAATTAATTCTAAAATGGAAATATTACTGCAATCAGATAATTTGAATGAGAAGCAATTGAAAGCTGTTGTTGATGCTTATGAAGCATCAAACAGATTATCTAAACTTAATAAAACTTTGTTATTACTTGCCAAAATCGAAAACAGACAATTTCCGGATACGAAACAAATAAATCCTAAGGAATTAATTAATAATCAACTTGAAAATCTGGAAGATTTGATTGTTTCAAAGCAATTAAAAGTTGAATTAAATATCGAAAAAGATATTGAAATTCTGATGAATTCATATCTTGCAGAAATAATGTTGGCAAATCTGATAAAAAATGCCATCAGACATAATGTTGTTGGCGGAAAATTAATGATAAATGCAGATAAAAATAAAATTTGTATATCAAACTCAGGTGTTGATAAAGAAATAGATACAACGAAATTATATGAACGTTTTCATAAAAATTCAAGTTCGCCTGATTCATTAGGTTTGGGACTAGCTATCGTTCAGAAAATTTGTGAAGTTTATGGTTTTATGGTGAGTTATCAATTTAAAAACGAAATGCATCATTTTAGTATTCAGATTTATGATAGTCAAAAAAGATAATTTAAAAGCTACCAATATAAATTATTCATTGAATAATTTATATGTCGTATCTTTGTAAAAAAAGATTATGCCAACAATATTAATAATAGCTGGATGGAGACTTTTCTTTTATTCAAATGAAGGAAATGAGCCAATACATGTCCATGCAGAGAAAGCAGAAATGGAATGTAAATTTTGGTTGCTAGTTGAAGAATATGAAATAAAAGAAGCACATTCATTTAATTTAAATTCACAAGCTAAAAGAGAAATAAAGAAAATCATTTACGATCATTTTGATTATTTAGTTAACGAATGGAGTAATTATTTTAAAACACAAAAATAACATGAACAAAACACATACAATATCTGAAATAAACTTTGAAAATGAATTCATTATTATCAAAGTTGATGGACATACCTATACATTTAAAATTGCAGATTTATCGAATAAATTAGCGAATGCCTCAGATGAAGAAAAGAAAGAATTTCGTATTTCACCTTCTGGTTATGGAATACACTGGTCAAAAATTGACGAGGATATTTCAATTGAAGGGTTGTTAAAAAGCACTTAATGTTTAAATAAAGATAGTTACAACAGTTATTAAAGGTGTTTGCAATAAGTCTAATATGTAAAATTTTCTATAAAATAAGAGTTGAATGTAAATTATTTTGTGTAATTTTTTGTACATCTTTAATTTTAGTAAAAAACCAGATGAAAACAATGTTTTTTATACCCTCCACCCTCCAAAAATCCACCATGACATTTATCAACTAATCCATAATACTTGTCAATACAAGCAATCTAATACTTTTGTTTGTATAATAACAGTCTAGATCTATCAAGTTGAATTTATGTGATTTAAGATATGATAAGAAAGATTTATAAATTTATTTTTTTTAAAATAATTCCAAACTACATCAAAACTTATTTTATTGGAGAAATCTGAAGAAAATCTTCAGAAAAAACTCAGATTTCACATATAGTTTTGCTCATAATTTTTATATAAAGAAATTTATGATAGAACTACTGGGACTCAATCACAAGTCTGCACCAATAGAAGTCAGAGAAAAATTTGTTTTTTGCGAAGAAGACATCAAACGTTTTGTTCCAATACTCAGAGAAAACGGAATTCAAGGCGCTGTAGTTATATCAACTTGCAATCGTACAGAAATTTATATCGAATATAATCGTACTTCTGCTCAACCTTTTTCTGCAAATGATATTTTTGAAGATTGTTTATTAAAATATCGCAAAGCAGATAAATCCTATTCAAAATATTTCTATAAAAAAACGCATAGCGAAGTAGTTCGCCATCTTTTTCATGTAGTTTCTGGTTTAGATTCTATGGCTTTAGGCGAATATCAGATAGTTGGACAGGTGAAAGATGCTTTTTCAATTAGCGAAAAAAACGATTTGTTGAGCCCTGTTTTAAATCGTTTGTTTAATAAAGCTTTTGAAGCTGGCAAAAAAGTTAGAAGTAATACTTGTATTTGTCGCGGTGCTGTTTCTATTAGTTATGCGGGAGTTGAATTGGCTGGTAAAATTTTACATAATATTGAAAAACAATCCGTTTTACTCGTAGGAGCTGGTCAAACCAGTGAGTTAACTTTGCAGAATTTTATGAAAAAAGGATGTAAAGATTTTACTATCGTTAATCGTACTTATGAAAATGCCATCGAATTGGCTTCAAAATATAATGCCAAAGCAGAAGAAATAGAAAACCTTGAAGATTTGTTAGTTAATAATAATATTGTTGTTACTTCAACTGCATCAAAAAAACCATTGATAACTAAAGAAATGCTCGAAAGAGTGATGGAACAAAGAAGTTTTAGACCATTGTTTTTGTTAGATTTGTCAGTTCCCCGCAATGTGGCTAATGATGTAGTTGATGTGCAAAATGTTAATGTTTACGACATTGATAATCTGAATAATATTATTGAAGAAAATTTTGAAAGAAGAAGAGGCGAAATTTGTGCAGCCGAAGAAATTATTGAAGAATTGGTAATAGATTTTGCAAATTGGGTTCATTCTCGCAATTTAATACCTACTTTTCAATATATTTGTAAGTATTTTCATGGTATAAGTAAGAGTGAATTAGAGGTTTATCTGAAAGATCAAAAGATTTCGGATTCTCCTAAAGCTTCCGTTTATGCCGAACAAATTACCAATAAAATTAT
>CAZWRD010000088.1:0-13556 GCA_964636105.1 uncultured Bacteroides sp. | reverse complement strand
GTTTAAAAACATCAAATCTATGTGTTTTCAGAAAAAATATTAAGTTTATTTTCAGTTAAATATCAATTTGAAGTGAATAACCTTCTATTAAACAAAAAAGGCAAATGGTTTTAATCCATTCGCCTTTTTTGTATGTAAATAATAAGCCTAAAACATTAATTTATTGCAGGCAAAAAAGAATATTTTTTACCATATTCCATCATTTGCTTGGTGTAATCGTTTGGATATTCAACTTTTATATCTACAATTTTACCATCTTTAAGCACAGGTACAAAATCGGGATTCAAAAAACCACCATAAGGTGCCAGTTTTAATTTGGCATAACGTTCTTTTACTTCCTTATGTAAATCATAATCAACTTTTACGCCATAATTCTCTACCAATAATTTTCCGGCATTGTAATCTCCTTCCGATTTAATTCGTTGTACTTCTGTCAAAAGTTTCCCGAATAATGTTCTGAGTTTATTATAATCATTAATTCTGATATACGTTTTTCCATCTTTTACAAACTTTTCTATCACATTCTCTTTCATCCCATTTTCGAAACACCAACTGGCTATCAACTGACGGTTGCGCATATGTGCCTGCTCTATGTTTTTACCTAAGTCAACTCGAGTAAGTTGGGTCATTAAACCATTGCGGATGTAATTGTTATATTCGGTTTTGGCAACTTCAAGTGTAGGAAACAGTTTTAATTCCAGCATTTTGTTGTCCATCATATAATATAAAGCAAAAAGATCGGCGCGGGTTTCTTCCAATGCTGATGAATAATTTTTCAGTGCATCGGGATTGGTTTTTGGTAATAATTGTCCGGAACCATGCCCCAGACACTCGTGCAAATCGGTATGTAAATTGCTTGCAAGCGAACCATATTTCTTAGCCATTTCTATTTCTTCTTTAGAGGCTGCAAATTCTTCCATAAATCCATTGCCCAAAGCAGCCTGATCATAAGCATAAGTAATATTTTCCATAGTTACCGACTTTGAACCATGTTCTTTACGAATCCAGTCGGCATTGGGCAGGTTTATACCAATGGGGGTAGATGGGTAACAATCGCCACCCAATTGAGCAACGGTAATTACTTTTGCACTTACACCTTTAACTTCTGTTTTCTTAAAACGTTTGTCAACAGGTGAATTATCTTCGAACCACTGTGCCGAAGAACTTATAATCTGAGCCCTTTTGGTAGCTTCAATATCTTTAAAATTAACAACCGATTCCCAGGTTGCTTTCAACCCCAAAGGATCTTCGTAAACTTCGATAAATCCATTTACAAAATCGATATGCGATTCCATATCACTCACCCAGTTGATATTATAAGCATCCCAATCTTTCAGATTGCCCGATTTGTAATAATTTATCAACAAACTGATGCTTTGTTTCTGAGTAGCATTTTCTGCAACTGTCAATGCTTTTTCGAGCCACATAACAATTTGTTCGATAGCTTTTGAATACAAACCGTTTATCTTGTAGGTTTTCTCAACCAGCTTGCCATTTTCTTTTACCAGTTTGGAATTCAATCCATAAGAAATAGGTTCTTTATCTTTTGGATTTTTCATTTTAGTATAAAAGTCTTCGGCTTCTTTTTCGCTTACACCCTCATAAAAGTTTGATGCAGAACCCTTAATCAAATCCAGAGAAGCATCTAGACTAACTTTTTTAGGAAATACCGAAGGATCGAACATAATGGGAGTTAGCTTTTCGATAAGCTTTTCGGGAGTTTCGCCTGCAATAAGCGGAAGTTTGGCAGGATCTGAATTTTTAACCAATTGAGCAAAATATTCTTTGCTGAAATCGGGGATAAATTTTTCGGAAGAGTAATGATGATGAATGCCATTCGAAAACCAAACTCTTTTGGTATATACCATAAAGTTTTTGAAATCATCGGTATTTTTATCGCCGTTATAAGTATCTACAATGGTTTCCAATGTTTTGCGAATTGTAAGATTATATTTAAAATTCTGGTCGAAAATAATATCTCTGCCTGCTTTGGCGGCTTCGCTCAAATAATAAACCAGTTCTTTTTGCTGAAGTGTAAGCGAATCGAATCCCGGAACCTGATAACGCATTATTTTGATATCAGCAAATTGTTCGCTCATAAATTTAAAATCATCTTTAGGTTTTTCGCTTGTTTTTTTTTCGGACTGATTGCACGAAAATAGCATTATACTGCTCATACTCATTGTAATTATTGTTTTTCTGATTTTCATGATTAAAAAATTAATATATCAACAAAATTAAGTAAAATATGCTTATAAGTAAAAAGAATCATTT
Organism: uncultured Bacteroides sp.; assembly: GCA_964636105.1. Classification (GTDB taxonomy): domain Bacteria; phylum Bacteroidota; class Bacteroidia; order Bacteroidales; family JACABE01; genus JACABE01. The sequence continues at coordinate 11,282 of CAZWRD010000088.1, read as the reverse complement.
ATAGTAAGACTTTAAAATATAATATCAAATTTTAAAATTCATTATAATGTAACGCGGATAACGCAGATCCCTTCGGGAAACGCTTACAAAAGCTGATTTATATTGTTAAATATCAAATGATTATAAAAAATCCCAGACTTCCGACAGGCAAGCGTAAAATCTGCGTTATTCGTGTTCCGAGTTAGTGTAAACACAAAATCAGGACTTGTAAAAGAAATGTATTTCTAATTTTCATAGTTTGTTTACGATATTATAACGGATAAAACACAGGTTATAAAGATTTTTATAAAAATAAAACAACGAATTATCAGTTTTATTTGTCATTAATTATATTTACAATCAAATTATGCTTAATAATTTAAAAAATATCATAATTTTTATAATTTGTTTTTTTTCAATAAACTATGAATTATTTTCACAAATAAGTTATATAAAGAAAACAAATGGTATTCAAACAGAATCAAACATTTATACACATAACACGTCAGATGGCGGATGGATTAGCGTTACATCGCGAAAATATTTACATATACTTCAAGAAAAATCGGGCTTGGTATTAATCAAATACAATCGCTGCGGTAAGATAGATTGGAGCAAACAATACAATTTCGATAACGAATATTTCACTTTTTCAGATATTTATGTCGAAAACAATGGCAATATGATGATAACAGGCTATAATTGTTTTTATGATGCCTGCAATCCTATTGTAGTATCACTAAGCGCCAATGGCAACCTAATCTGGTATAAAAAGTTGAATGCTTCATTGGCAAAATATGTATATTCAATTGGCAAAACCACCGATAATAATTACTTTATTTTTGGAATGATAGCCGATATTAACGGTGCAATGCCTTGCAATTTTATTACAAAATTTAATTCGGCTGGTAATATTATCTGGACTTATAAATATTATGACAATCCGGTTTGGGGCGAAGCAGTAGCAGTAGAAAGCAATCATATTTTAGTACGTTCTGGAAATCTGATTTATAAAGTTAACGGTAACGGTCAAGTTGTATGGGCTAAAAGATTTCAGGGTATGCATTACTCGAGTAAGCCGGCAATTACCCCCAATTCATATATTTACATTAATTATCCTTCTTCTTCAAACGATACAGTTTGTCATATATTTACAATCAGCACTTCAGGTTTTCTAACATTTACAGGTAGTGGTTTTTATGGTAGAAATATCAGCAAAATGAAGATAATGAACAACGGTAATCTGATTTTTACCGGAACTTATAAAGATAATGCAGGCAATTCGTTTGTAAGCCTTACAGAAGCTTCACAAAATGGTGGAATTATCAGCCAAAAATACTTTAACAATTCAAGTACAGCCAATATCAACAGAGGAAGTGATGTTATAATACTTGCTGATAACTCGCTACTTATAACAGCAAAAAACCAGCAAAACGGAGAAATTTACAACATAAAAACAAATATAAATCACAATGTTTTATGTGGAGAAAGCCAACAAAATAATATTTATACAGCTCCAGATTTAAACGTAAATATCGAATTCAACTATCAAACACCTATCCTTGAAAGCTTAACTGACGCAAATCTTAGTATGGTTAATCTGAATTTAAACGACACTTCATTATGCTATTTCACTGATACAATGAATTTAAATTTAGGTAATGACACAACACTATGTGCAGGAACATTAATAAAATTAAAAAGCAACATTATAGGAAATTATACATATTTATGGTCAACAGGAGAAACAAATCCTGAAATTACTGTTTCAACTTCCGGTACTTATTGGCTAAGAGTTATAGGTTGCGATACCGTTATCGATACAATAAAAATACACTTTACCAAAGGATTATCAATCAATTACAACATCAAACCATTGGTTGTAGATTTAGGTCAAAGCATCACTTTTGCCAATAACACAACAGCATATCAGAATTATTATTGGGAATGTGGCGATGGAAATCAATACACTCAAAATCATTTCGACCATATTTATCAAAATTATGGTATTTATTATCCCGTTATTCATATCACCGATTCTTTTAATTGTCAATACTCTGATACTTCAAAAGTAGAAGTGCGATTTGCAACAATATATATTCCAAATTCGTTTACACCAAATGGCGATGGAATAAATGAACTTTTCGAAATAAAAGGCGAAGCCATAAAAACATATACCTTATATATTTACAACAGATGGGGCGAATTAGTTTATACTGCCCAAAATCATGGCTGGGATGGTAGCCATAATGGCAATCAATGTCAACCTGGCACTTATAACTACAAAGCTGAAATCACAGATATTTTCGGAAGAAATTCAGTAAGAAAGGGAAGTATTAACTTAATAAAATAAAAAAAAGCTGTTCGTTTTTTTGAACAGCTTTTTTTATGCAATTTATGATTTAGCATCATGTTTATCATCTGATTTAGATTTTCTGTCAGCCACCGGTTTGGCAATCGACTCTCTCATATCAGTATCAGCTTTAATATTTTGCATCTTATAATAATCCATAATACCTAAATTACCAGTACGAAAAGCATCAGCCATAGCCAAAGGAATTTCAGCCTCGGCTTCAATAACTTTAGCTCTTGCTTCCTGTGCTTTGGCAATCATTTCCTGTTCAACAGCCACAGCCATTGCACGTCTTTCTTCAGCTTTTGCCTGAGCAATGTTTTTATCAGCATTAGCCTGATCCATTTGCAATTGAGCACCAATATTTTTACCAACATCAATATCAGCTATATCAATAGATAAAATTTCAAAAGCTGTACCAGAATCCAATCCTTTTGCTAAAACCAATTTAGATATTGAATCAGGATTTTCTAAAACAGACTTATGAGAATGTGCTGAACCAATTGAAGTTACAATACCTTCGCCAACGCGGGCAAGAATGGTCTCTTCCCCTGCACCACCAACCAATTGTTTGATATTGGTACGAACGGTAACTCTGGCTTTTGCCACCAACTGAATACCATCCTTAGCAACAGCTGAAACCGGTGGTGTATCAATAACTTTTGGATTTACAGACATTTGCACAGCCTGAAACACATCTCTACCAGCTAAATCAATGGCTGTAGCTGTTTTAAAATCCAGATTGATATTTGCTTTATCAGCAGAAATCAAGGCACTTACAACCGAATTAATTTTACCACCCGCCAGAAAATGGGCTTCCAATTCGTTCCGATTAATAACCAACCCAGCTTTTGTAGCAGCAATTAAATTACTTACAATAAGTTGTGGTGGCACTTTACGCCAACGCATAAAAATTAACTGTACAAGCGATATCTTAACTCCAGATACCAAAGCATTGAACCATAATCCTACTGGGATGAAATAAAATATCACCCATAATCCAAATAATGAAATAATCCCGATTACGATCAGGAAACCAAGTTGTTGATCCATATTTATTAATGTTTAAATTGTTTTACAATAATTTTGTTATGATCTATTTTAATGATAATAATATCCTGATTTTGATCGATAAACTCGCTATTTGTATGAACCTCATAAAATTCGCCATTTATCATTGCTTTTCCTGCTGGAGCCAAACGCGAAATGCTAATACCATAATCTCCAACTTTAACAATTTCATTTTCAATTACATTTACTTTGCTATTTATTTTTGTATTTAGCATAAGTTTATTCCATGTTTTTGATTTTAGAGTAAAATATAAAGCAATGGCTGTAACAAATAAGGTTGAAAAGAGGGTAATATAACCATAAGTATTACCATAAACTTCAAAACTTTCCCAAATAGCAAAAATAATAATTAAAGCGCCAATAATTCCAGCTATAGCACCCGGTATTACAATAATTTCGAGTACAACAAGACTTAAACCAATAAGAATTAAAAGAATAATTAAAAATATCGACATAAATTTATTTTTTAAAATATTTCATTGCTTCGGGCATATTCTTACGCATTTCGGCAATTCTGTTCACATCACTTGGATGCGTTTTTAATAATTCAAGTCCACCTGAATTTCCTTGCTGACTCATTCGTTCCCAAAAACTTATTGCTTTATTAGGATCATAACCAGCCATTGCCATAAAAAACAAGCCTAATTTATCTGCTTCATATTCATGTTCACGCGAATAAGCTAGTGAGCCTAAAGTAGAACCAACACCATAAGCAGTTAAGAAAATATTTTTAGTAGCTTCAGGTTTCTTTTCCATTGCAGCACTTAATGTCATACCTCCCAATTCAATAAGCATTTGCTGACTCATACGTTCGCTGCCATGTTTGGCAATTGCATGGGCTATTTCGTGCCCCATAACAACTGCAAGCCCATCAGCATCTTTTGTTAAAGGCAAAATGCCAGTATAAACAACCACTTTACCACCAGGCATACACCAAGCATTTACTTCATTATTGTTCACCAAATTAAATTCCCATTTAAAATCCTTTATTTCTGATGACATTCCTTTTTGCGTCATGTAATTTGAAACAGCAGAAGAAAGCTTATTTCCAATATCTTTTACCATTTTAGCATTTGAATTATTAACTGATATTGGTGGGTTTTTCGATAAAAAATCACTGTAATTGGTAAAACTCATACTCAGCATCATGTCATCAGGCACAATATTAAATCGTTTTCTGTTTGAAAATGGTACAACAGAGCAAGCTACCGTGATGAATATCAATAAAAATAATAAATAATTTTTCTTTATCATCGTATTTGACTATTTAATATCAACCGTAAGATTTCTGTTTGACAATTCTGTATAAATTGGTTTTAACTCATACAAAGTACCTGATTTAACAGCACATTTCCCTTTATAATGCGTTATTAATGCACATTGTTCTGCTTGTTCGGGTTCATGTTCACAAACATCAATTAGCGAATCAATTACAAAATCAAAGGTATTAAAATCATCATTAAAAAGTATGATATTATTGATATCACTGTTCAAAGTATCGCTATCACTTGATTGTGAATGTTTTTCTTTAATCATTACTATATAATTTAACGGTAACAAAGGTAATAAAATTTTGAAAAGAAATATACTTTTATTTTGTTAAGTGATGGTTGATAATAATTTGAAATTTAGTAGTATCCCAAAGTGCATTAAACCGATATTGGCTTTTTTTATTATTATCTTTTAATTGTTCAGAAAAAATATCAACACCTTGGCTATCTTTTATCACTTTCCAAATCAATTCAGTACAATATATTTTTGTAGAATCTTTTATATCAAAATCATTATCAAAAGGTATTTTCTTATTTAAATAATATTTTGCACTAGACGAAATTAATGAATCTGAATCTCCTTTATAACGCACAACAATTATTGAATTTTCTTTTGAATCGGAAATAAAACGGTGTAAGGATTGCGATTGAACGCCATCAAAATCGGAAAGTGATTGAGAAACAGAATGAATAACATTAAAACCATTGCTATCCTTTACCAAAATAGCACAATGAGAAATATCATATTCCTCATTCATAGTACTCACAATCAAATCGCTAACCATTCCAAAACCATGTCGCAAAATAATATCTCCATCTTTTAGCTGAGCCATTTCATATGAAGTTAGTTTATAGGTTGAAAAAAAATGTTCCTGTTTGCTTTTATAATTATAAGCAAACAGGAACATTGTTATTATCAAAATAATTACAAATGAAATAATTAGAATTTTTTTCAAAGCAATTATTTATAAAAAAAGATTATTGAGCTACAACTGTAGTATCAACAGCAGTTGAATCAGCAGCTGGTTCAGGAGTAGGTTCGCCACCCATTCCTTCTTTTTTCCAGTTAACTAACCATTTGCCTTCTTTTTTTACCAAATCAATTTTGTCTTCTTTTGGATCTTGCCCTTCGATACCACTAACTTTATACTGACAAACTGCTGCTGTATCACCAATCATTTCAGTATTGGTAATTTCAATTTTAACGTTTTCAGCTTTTTTCTTAGCTTCAGTTAGTTTTGCTTCATCAGTATTACCTGAAAACATTTTAATCATATCAACCATTTTACCGGTTTCTTCATTTCCAAAAGTCTTCGCTTTATCATAATCTAATTTATTTAAAGCAGTTAAGAATTCTTTTGCAACATTTTCTGGTTTATCACCACCTTTACAAGCGCCTAATGATACTACTACCAAAAGAACTAATCCTAATTTAAAAAGATTTTTCATTTTTTTATGTTTTATAGTTAATAAAATAAAGCTACAAAATTAACATTTTTTTTGTTTTGAATGAAACTAAAAATCATTTTTTTTGTTCTTTTTTTCAACATGCTTATCAACAACAAAATAAACCAATTAAAACATGCAATAGCTAATCAAATCGACACTTCTGAAGCACATTGGCAACTAATGCCTATGCAAAGAAAACTAGATTTTGAAAAACTAGTTCCAAATTTCCACACGAAAAAGAGTGCGGTTTTACTTCTTTTTTATCCTGAAAACGATAAATTAAACTTGATTTTTATTAAAAGACAAGATTACGATGGAGTTCATAGTGGACAAATTGCTTTTCCGGGAGGGAAAATTGATAAAGATGATAAAAACTTAAAATACACTGCATTAAGAGAAACAAATGAAGAAATTGGAATAAAAATAAATGATATAGAAATTTTGGGAGAATTGTCTGAGATTTATATTCCGCCAAGTAACTATTTGGTTAAACCTTACATAGGTTTTATAAATTACAAGCCTGAATTCATTTTAAATGAAAGAGAAGTAAATTTAGTTTTCGCTATAGATATTAGTGAAATAAATTCAGCAACTATCATTTACGAAAACGAAATAATTATAAATAAAACGCTAAAAATCAAAGCTCCATGCTTTAATTTGAATGGATATATGGTTTGGGGTGCTACTTCAATGATTTTAAATGAATTAGTTATAAAACTAAAAACTACAACGATTTAGTTATCTTAAATAATGTTAAAATATATTAAAACAAAGCACATTAATTACTAACAATCAATATGTTAACTTTAATTAGTTAATAAATAAAACAACATATTACAATTTAGGGCAATAATAGCCTTATCTTTGCAATCTGTTTTTAAACATATAAAAAATGATTACATACAGTGTAATTTTAGGTGTAATAGTCGCTTATTTAATCGGTTCTATTGCAACATCAGTATGGATTGGCAGAGCATTTTTCGGAGTTGATATCAGAACTTTGGGAAGTGGAAATGCTGGAGCAACTAATACAATTAGAGTTTTAGGTCCAAAACCTGGAATAATTGTATTGCTTTTGGATGCATTTAAAGGCTGGCTTGCTGTATTTGTTGGTGGTTTTTTTGCACCAGGTTTTTATGTTCCCGAACAAGTAGTTAATTTTGAACTTGTGCTGGCTTTAGTTGCAGTTTTAGGTCATATTTTCCCCATTTACGTAGGATTTAAAGGAGGCAAAGGTGTTGCTACCCTTGTAGGTGTAATTATAGCACTTTATCCCTCATCATTTTTTGTGGTTCTGGCTGTTTTTTTAAGTGTGCTTATTTTCTCAGGATATGTATCATTATCATCAATAACAAGTGCTTTGGCTTTCCCTTTTATTTGTGTATTCTTATTTAAGGTTTCTTATCCTTCTTTAATTATTTTTTCAATTTTAATTGCAATATTTATTCCTTTAACACATAAAAAAAATATTGTCAGACTTTTAAATGGAACAGAAAATAAGTTTAAATTAAAAAAACGAAATAAGAGCTAAAAACTCAAACAAAAATATTATCAAAACTGTCGTAATTTTAAAATAGCGACAGTTTTTTTTTGTCATTAAAATCAATTGACAGAATAAAAAAGAAAAAATACCGTTACTTAATCTTAAAAAATAATTTTATCTTTGCCTTAGAATGAAAAATGCGTTATTACTATCTTTTTTAATTTCTTTTGTGCTTATAAACAATGCTTTATATGCACAAGAATACATTAAAAAACCCATACAGTTTTCGGGAGTTGTAGTTACAACTGACAGTTTGAAGCCCATTCCTTTTACAAATATTGCAATAAAAAATACACACAGAGGAACAACAGCTGATTTTAATGGTTTCTTTTCATTTGTAGCTTTAGAAGGAGATATTATCGTTTTTTCAGCTATAGGATTTAAAAAAATTGAGTTTAAAATACCCGACACATTAAGTAAAGACAGATATTCTCTTATTCAAGCACTTAGCAATGATACCATTTTATTATCAGAAACAGTTATTCATCCATGGCCCTCAAAAGAGCAATTCAAAAGAGCATTTGTAAACCTTAGAGTACCTGACGATGACTACGAAATTGCTATGCGTAATCTTGCACTAGAAGAAATTAAATATATGATAAGAGATTATAAAATGGATGGCAGCATGAATTACAGAAACTATATTGAACAACAAACCAGTAAATTATATTATAACGGACAATTACCACCAAATAATTTACTCAATCCATTAGCTTGGGCTAAATTTATTAAAGCATGGCAAAACGGAGATTTTAAAAGAAAAGACTAAAAAAACAAACATTATATATGACTCATAAGGCATACACTACACTAAATATACTACTGATTACAATTTTGTTATTAATTGGAAATCAGGTTAATTCTCAGGAAAAAGCAAAAATTACGGGAAGAGTTTCTGATGAAAGAAACAATTCTCTAGAATTTGTTAATGTGGGAGTATTCGATTTGGCAAATCCGATTGGAGCTACTACCAATAATAAAGGCGAATTTACTTTATTGGTTCCCTCCGACAAAGAAATGACTTTAGCCGTTTCATTTCAAGGTTTTGAAACAAAAAAAATAAAAATTAATATAAAACCAGGCGAAACCAAAGAAATAAATATAAAGTTAAAAGAAGTTTCTACCGAACTACCTTTGTTTGTAATTCAAGATCAAGCTATTAGAAAAACTAATATTTTCAGACTAGACCCTAAAAATGTAACTCAAATACCTAGTGCATCAGGTGGTGTTGAAGCACTTATAAAAACTTTACCAGGTGTAAGTTCTAATAATGAATTAAGTTCGCAATATAATGTTAGAGGTGGCAATTTTGACGAAAACCTTGTATATGTAAATGATATAGAAATATATAGACCATTTTTGGTTCGATCTGGACAACAAGAAGGATTAAGTTTTATAAATTCAGATTTGGTTTCATCAATTCTTTTTTCAGCAGGAGGCTTTGATGCAAAATATGGTGACAAAATGTCATCGACTTTAGATATCAAATATAAAAAACCAACAAAATTTGCAGGTAGTTTTGCAGCCAGTTTATTGGGTGCTTCGCTACACTTAGAAGGGACTTCGAAAAATTATAGATTTACTTACTTGATTGGAGCCCGCCAAAAATCCAATCAATATTTGTTAAATTCGATGCAAACGAAAGGAGAATACAGACCTTCATTTTCAGATGTACAATCTCTATTCACTTTTGATTTAACCGAAAAAACAGAAATATCATTTTTAGGAAATTATGCCAGAAATGTATATAATGTAGTTCCTGAAAACAGAGAAACTGATTTTGGAACGCTTAATGAAGCATTAAGACTGAAAATATATTTTGATGGTCAGGAAGTTGATAAATTCGAAACTTTTTTTGGCGCCTTATCCTTAAAATATCGTCCTAAAGAGAATATTCACATCAAAAATACCATTTCAGCATTCCAATCATATGAAGACGAAACCTTTGATATTAATGGTGAATATTGGTTATATCAACTTGAAGCTGATTTCGGTAAAGATGAATTTGGACAAGAAGCATTTAACAGAGGTGTAGGAAAATACATTGATCATGCACGTAATTATCTGAATGCTAGAATCTTTAACTTTGAACATAGAGGTAGTATCTCAAAAAAGAAACACTATTTACAATGGGGTGCAAAATATCAAAGAGAAGAAATTAGCGATAAGCTAAACGAATGGAAATTAATGGATTCAGCCGATTATTCTTTACCTAATTATCCTGATTCAATAGGAGTTCAGAATCCTCCACATTATTTCCCCGAAATGCAAAACGTTTATAAAGCTAAAAACGAACTAAATTCAAACAGAATTTCTGGATTTATACAAGATACTTGGTCTATTGATGGTGATACAAACAGAATACTGCTAACTATTGGAGGCAGATTTAGTTATTGGGATTTTAACAAAGAATTACTACTAAGTCCCAGAGCAACAATTTCATACAAACCTCGATGGAAGAAAGACATCATGCTTAGATTTTCAACAGGAATTTATTATCAATCACCATTTTACAGAGAAATCAGAAACATTAAAGGGGAAATAAACAAAAATATACAGGCACAAAAATCAATACATTTTGTGGGTGGTATGGATTGGAATGTAAAATTATGGAGCAGACCTTTTAAATTTGTTTCGGAAATTTATTATAAAAATCTACAAAACCTAATCCCATATACTATTGACAATGTGCGAATAAGATATGAAGCAAAGAATATTGCTCATGGTTATGCTGCCGGAATTGACTTCAGATTAAACGGAGAATTTGTAAAAGGGATAGAATCATGGGCAAGTTTATCTTTAATGCAAACTGAAGAAGACATTGAAAATGACAGCTATACTGATGCTAATGGAAACATTACTGAACCTGGTTATATTCCCAGACCTACAGACCAACGACTTACATTCAGTTTGTTTTTTCAGGATTATTTACCAAAGAATCCCAATATTAAAATGCACTTAAACCTTGTTTTCGGAACAAGTTTGCCCTTTGGACCACCTAATTCGCCCAGATATAAACAAGTATACAGAATGCCTACATACCGTAGAGTTGATATAGGTTCTTCCTTTTTGCTGAAAGGACCCAAAACTCAGGTTTCACAAAAAAATATTTTCAGAAATATACAGACAATATGGTTGAGTGTTGAAGTATTCAATTTGTTACAGGTAAGCAACACCATCTCTTATATCTGGATTACTGATATTTACAAAGGACAATTGGCTGTTCCCAATTACCTTACACCACGACAACTAAACCTTAAATTAGTAGCAAGTTTTTAAATAAAACATTTTTTACAAATTAGTTCTTATTGTATTATCTTTGAAAAAAATTCAATTATTAATCTATAAAAATCTATTTTATGAAAAAACAAATTATTACACTGCTTATTGCTTTGATAATGCCAATTTACTTATTCTCACAAATCAACATTGTGAAAATCAAATTTAATGAAGGTTATTATTCGGCACCATATCATAATGCAAAACTTAGCTTTAATGCTTATATCAAAAACACTGACAGCATTCAACACACAAATTTACAATTAAATGTAAAAAACTTACAAACTAATCAGGTTTTTACATCTCCAGTAAAAGCATTTTTAGCTGCCAATGATTC
>CAZWRD010000087.1:5595-13629 GCA_964636105.1 uncultured Bacteroides sp. | reverse complement strand
TAGCCTTGAACTAATGATTGATGATGAATTATGGCCTCTGCCCAAATACAGAGAATTATTGTTTATCAATTAATATTGTGAGAATTAAAAGGTGTTGAAAATAAAATCAACACCTTTTCTTTTATATAAAAAAAGTTTAACCTTCCAATTAATTTCTCTTGTACCTTACTAATATTCAAAAAATCAAAATTTATTCAGAAACAGTTTTTGCAGGATAATAATAATTCCTAACTTTGCAGTCTTAATAAGTATCATTAAATACAAAATAATGAGACCCGATTTTAAAAACATTGATTATAAACCATTGTCGGCTAACGGAAAATCGTTTGCCGAATGGGAAAAAGAATCAGGTATTCAGAAAGAGTGGAATACTCCTGAGCAAATACCTGTAAAACCGGTTTATGGCGAAGACGACCTCAAAGGGATGGAACATCTCAATTATGCCGCTGGTATTCCTCCTTTCTTAAGAGGACCTTATTCAACCATGTATGTGATGAAACCCTGGACTGTACGTCAGTATGCCGGTTTCTCAACTGCTGAAGAATCCAATGCTTTTTATCGCCGCAATCTGGCAGCCGGACAAAAAGGTTTGTCGGTAGCATTCGATTTGGCTACTCACCGTGGTTATGATTCTGATCACGAAAGAGTTGTGGGTGACGTGGGTAAAGCTGGTGTTGCTATCGATTCTATTCTGGATATGAAAATCCTTTTCGATCAGATTCCTTTGGACAAAATGTCGGTTTCGATGACCATGAACGGTGCTGTATTACCTGTTTTGGCTTTCTATATTGTAGCAGCTGAAGAACAAGGTGTTAGTATGGATAAACTAAGTGGTACCATCCAGAATGATATTCTGAAAGAATTTATGGTTCGCAATACCTATATTTATCCACCATTGCCTTCGATGAAAATTATAGCCGATATTTTTGAATTTACTTCTAAAAATATGCCTAAGTTCAACTCTATCAGTATTTCGGGCTACCATATGCAGGAAGCCGGAGCTACAGCAGATATTGAATTGGCTTATACTTTGGCTGATGGTTTGGAATATTTGCGTGCAGGGGTTAATACTGGTATGGATATAGATGCATTTGCACCACGTTTGTCTTTCTTCTGGGCTATTGGTATGAACCATTTTATGGAAATTGCCAAAATGCGGGCAGCCAGAATGTTGTGGGCAAAACTGGTAAAACAATTTAATCCTAAAAATCCTAAATCGCTGGCTTTGAGAACTCACTCTCAAACCTCAGGATGGAGTTTAACGGAGCAGGATCCTTTCAATAATGTAAGTCGCACCTGTATAGAAGCTATGGCAGCAGCATTGGGACATACCCAATCCTTACATACCAATGCTTTGGATGAGGCTATTGCATTACCAACCGATTTTTCGGCTCGTATAGCACGTAACACTCAGATTTACATACAGGAAGAAACCAATGTTTGCAAAGTGGTTGACCCTTGGGCTGGTTCTTATTATGTAGAAACTTTAACCAAAGAAATCGCCGACAAAGCCTGGGCTTTAATTCAGGAAGTGGAAGAACTTGGTGGAATGGCAAAAGCTATTGAAACCGGTATTCCTAAAATGCGTATCGAAGAAGCTGCGGCTCGTAAACAAGCACGAATTGATTCCGGAAAAGATACCATTGTTGGTGTTAATAAATACCGTTTGGAAAAAGAAGCTCCAATGGATACATTGGAAGTTGACAATACTGCCGTTAGATTATCACAGATTAAACGTCTGGAAAAATTACGTGCAGAGCGTAATAATGAAGAAGTTAAACTTGCATTGGAAGCTTTAACCAAAGCCGCCGAAAGTGGCGAAGGTAATTTGCTGGCATTGGCAGTAGATGCTTGTCGCAAACGTGCAAGTTTGGGTGAAATATCCTCAGCATTAGAAATTATTTACGGAAGATACAAAGCAGTGATACGTTCAATATCAGGAGTTTATTCCAGCGAATCGAAAGACAATAATCGATTCCGTCAGGCTTGCGAAATGGCAGACAAATTTGCAGAAATGGATGGTCGTCGTCCACGTATAATGATAGCAAAAATGGGTCAGGACGGACATGACCGTGGAGCAAAAGTAGTATCAACAGGTTATGCTGATATAGGTTTTGATGTGGACATCGGACCTTTATTCCAGACTCCTGCCGAAGCTGCTAAGCAAGCGGTTGAAAATGATGTACATGTATTAGGTGTATCATCTTTGGCTGCTGGTCATAAAACTTTGGTTCCACAAGTAATTGAAGAACTGAAAAAGCATGGACGTGAAGATATTATGGTGATTGTGGGGGGTGTAATTCCGGCACAAGATTATGATTTCTTATACAAAGCGGGTGCTGTTGCAATTTTTGGTCCGGGAACTGTTATTACCGAAGCCGCTATCAAAATGCTTGAAATTATGATTGAAGCAAGAAAATAGTTCATATAAATTATATTAAGAAAAAGAGGGTATTCATTTTGGGTTCCCTCTTTTTTTATGCTAATGATTATAAAATGCCTAACTTAAAATAAATCAAAAAAATACTATCTTTGTAATCAAAAAAAATTACAAACAGCATGCGATTTGATAAAAAAAACATAAGTTTCTTAATTTATTTACTGATATTCAGCGTGATATTTCAAAAATCTTATGCTGGAATCAATAAAGATACCACTTCACGTAAGGTTGTTATAAGTGGGTACATAGAAGATTTTTCGAGTGGCGAAAAGCTTGTGGGTGCCAATATTTATGAATCGGTTAATTTTGTTGGCGTTAGTTGCAATAATTTTGGTTTTTACAGTTTAAGTTTACCTGCCGGAAAACATCAAATTGTTTGGTCTTATGTTGGTTATCAATCCGAAAAACAACTTTTAAATCTCAGTAAAGATACCACTGTCAATATCAAACTTAAGCCAAGCATTAATTTGAAAGAAGTAGAAATAAAAGACAAAAGAGTAGATTTACAGATAATGAATTCGAAATTAGGTAGCATTCATCTGCCTATTAATAATTTACGAAACTTGCCATCTTTAACAGGAGAAATTGATATTTTGAAAATCATACAGTTACTGCCTGGCATAAAATCTGGCAACGAAGGTTCAACAGGAATTTATGTAAGAGGCGGAAGTCCAGATCAGAATCTTATTATGCTTGATGGCGTTCCGGTTTATAATGTAAATCACTTATTTGGATATCTTTCTATATTCAATTCTAATGCCATACAAAACATTGATGTTATTAAAGGCGGTTTTCCTGCCCGTTTTGGTGGAAGATTGTCATCAGTAATAGATATTCAGTCGAAAGACGGTAATAATAAGAAAGTTACAGGAAATATTGTGTTTGGGTATGTTTGCCCGCAAATTACAATTGAGGGTCCGGTATTTTCCGAAAAAACTTCTTTTTTGTTTTCAGCCCGAAGAACTTATGTTGATTTGATAATGAGACCTATTACAAAAGCAGAAAATGAATCGAATGGAGCAACAGGAAGTACCGGCTACTTCTTTTACGACTTAAATGCTAAAATCAATCACCGCTTAAATAATAATAACCGTTTGTTTTTCAGTATTTATAACGGAATTGATAAATTTGAAAATGATGAAGAACGAACTTCCGATTACAATGATTTTATGGGACCAAGTTATAAACATTATAATTACAACGAAAACAGTATGGATTGGGGAAATACCACAGCTTCATTACGTTGGAATCATTTGTTTAACAACAAATTGTTTTTGAATACCACTTTAACTTATACCAAATATCATTTTAATACATTTAGCGAAGATTTAAATGAAGAATACCAAAATCAAATACTTACTCAACGTCAACGTTATGTGCTCGGTTACAATTCAGGAATTACCGATTTGGGCATGAGATTTGACTTTGATTATAATCCCTTTGCTAATCATCAGATAAAAGCCGGTATATCATTTGTAAATCACGATTTTAATCCGGGTGTTAAATCGCTTTCGGGTAGTGTAATTTCGGCAGATACCACAATTAGTGTTGGGGGAAATCAAATATCTACTTATGAAATAGATTATTATGCTGAAGATGAAATAAAAATCAATAAAAAATTAAGTGCAAATTTGGGTTTACATGCATCTCATTTTATTGTTGAGTCGAAAATATATTCGTCGTTACAACCTCGAATTCAGATAAATTACAAATTAAAAGAAAATTGGGCTTTAAAATCTTCATTTAGTTCAATGACTCAATATATTCATTTGCTGAGCAATACTTCATTTGGTTTGCCGATGGATTTATGGGTTCCGGCTACATCTAAAATCAAACCTCAACAATCGTGGCAAGCAGCTTTGGGAATTTCGCATGCTTTGAAAAACAATTACGAACTAACCATAGAAACCTATTACAAGAAAATGTCGGATTTGATTGAATATAAAGAAGGTGCAAGCTTTTTTTTAGAATTCAGCAATTGGGATGAAAAAGTTGCGGTTAATGGCAAAGGCGATTCTTATGGAATTGAGCTTTTGTTGCAAAAAAAGGAAGGCAAAACCACAGGTTGGATTGGCTATACTTTATCATGGAGCAATCGCCAATTTGAAGAACTGAATTTTGGCAAAACCTATCCTTATCGTTTCGACAAACGTCACGATTTATCCATTGTTGTAAGTCATAAGTTAAATAAAAGCATAGAACTGAGCGGAGTTTGGGTGCTTTCGACAGGAACTGCCATGACCCTTCCGGTTGGATTTTACCAACAAAGCCCGCTTAACGATATTTGGAATGGACATATTATTACCGAATATAGTGAACGAAATTCAATAAGAATGCCAATTTATCACCGCCTCGATTTGGGCGTTAATTTTATAAAAGAACGAAAAAAATATACCCGAATATGGAATTTAAGTTTATATAATACTTATGGAAGAAAAAATCCGTTTTTTGTGTATTATGATAATGATTATTATTTAGGAAGTGGATTTAAACAGTTAAGTGTTCTGATGTTTATACCATCAATTAGTTATCAAATAAAGTTTTAGTTATGAATAAATTATGTTTTAAAATAGTATTAATTGCAATTGTTATTCTTTATGTATCTTGCGAAGAAAAAATAGATTTAGACATTCCCGACCAAACACCTAAAATGGTAGCATATGGGGTGTTAAGTCCGGGCGAAAGCCCAGTTTTAGATATTAGAAGAAGTTATACTATTGCCGACAGAAATATTGATAAAGATATGTATTATCAGCAGGTTAATGCCGTAAATCTTAGTTTATATAAAAACAATCAATTGCTTGGAAATTTCACTTCAAGTTTTACTGATGCATATAGCTTTTATCTGAATTATAATAATTTTATAGAAGGCGAAAAGTATATACTAAGAGGAAGTGCACCTAATTATCCCGATATTTATGCAGAAACAGTTATCCCATCAAAACCCGATGCTTTTGTTTCAAATTTTCAATATGCCAAACTTAACGACTATGATTATAAATTTAGTTTGAACATTAATATCAATGATAATCCTTTGCAAGAGAACTATTATTGCTTATCGTTTACATCTCATTCCTCATTTTTCCCAATACAATATGCTAATTTTGAGGATATAAATACCGAACATCCTGATCCTTCGGTTGTAAGACAAAATTACGAGTTTTACATAAATGATAAATTATTTAATGGTAAACTAAAATCAATATTACTTGACGGATTATCTTATAGGGTAATACCATGGGGTTTTAAGGGAAATCAAAATTTTTGGCTCGAATGCAAAGCAATTACAAAAGACTACTACGATTACAAAATTAGTATATTTAATCAGGGTAAAGTTGATTTTGACTTCTTTGCCGAACCTGTATTGATTAAAAACAATATTAAAGGAGGTTTTGGTATATTGGGATCAAGTAATAAAAAAGAATATCTTCTGACAATTCAAACCAAATAAATTACACATATTCAATTAATTAAAAAAATAGCAAGATGCAATAAGTCGTTTTTATATTCTAATATTATATTTGCAGCGTAATTTTAAAAAGTGATGAATCACAAAAGCGAAACATTAAAAGACTATCATCAACGCATCAACAAGGTGATATTGTATATCAACAATCATCTTTCCGAGGATTTGAATTTAAGCAATTTGGCTACCTATTCAAATTTTTCTGCTTTCCATTTTCATCGGATAATGCGTGCTTATCTGGGAGAACCTGTAGGCAATTATATTCTCAGACTCCGGCTAGAAGCTGCTGCCCGATACCTGATGTTTTCTCAGGAACCGATTGCTGATATTGCCTGGAAAACTGGCTATGAAACACCTTCAGCTTTTACAAATGCTTTTAAAAACCGCTTTGGTTTATCGCCTATTGAATTCAGAAACAGTGTTGTAAATAATCAAAATTTCAATTCAATTTATAATATGCAAAATAATATTCAAATGGAAATTAAACCAATTATTAAGAAAACAGATGCCAAAAAGGTAATCTATTTTCAGGTAACAGACACTTATGGAAGTGAAAAAACAGCTTATGCATGGCAACGCATTTGCGGCTATATGAAAGAGAAAAATCTCTTTAGTTTTGGGATGGAATGCATTGGTATCAGCCACGACGATCCATCAGTAACTGAACCCGAAAAATGCCGTTATGATGCTTGTTTAACTGTAAAGCAAGATATTAAACCTGATGGCGAAATCGGGTTTAAACAAATTGAAGGCGGCAAATATGCTATTTTCAGATACAAGGGACCATACGAAAGATTAAATGAAGTTTATAACTATATTTATCATAGTTGGTTACCTTCTTCGGGCTACGAACTGAGGGATTTGCCCTGTTTTGAGAAATATCTGAACAGCCCCGATAAACATAAACCCGAAGATTTAAAAACCCATATTTATCTGCCGTTGAAATAGCAAAAAAAGCACATTTTTAATTTGGCTAAAATAGGAAATACCAGACAAGTTACCGATAACTTGTCTGGTATTTCTTCGATAGTAGTATTTACTTATCTTTTCATCACTGATTAATGGATAAACTTTATACATTTAAACATCAAGTTCTGTTTGCATTATAAATGAGATATAATTCCCATATTTCATTTATATCAAATGGCATATTCATCAATCTGAAGGCATTAATTTTCCCTCAATAGAATAAAAAAGAGGCTTTGAAAATCAGTTCTCAAAGCCTCTTTTATTTATAAATAACGTGAATTTAAGCACTCATGCATTCTACGTCAGATTTTACTTTTTTGATTAAACCCTGCAAAACAGTGCCTGGTCCAACTTCTACAAAAGTAGTTCCGCCATCAGCTATCATATTTTCAGCTATTTGTGTCCAACGAACCGGCGATGTTAACTGTGCAATCAGATTTTCTTTAATCTGAGCAGGTTCGGTTACAGGCTGAGCGTTTACATTTTGATAAACCGGACATATAGGTGTGCTGAATGTGGTTGAATTGATGGCTTCAGCCAGTTCAATACGTGCAGGTTCCATTAAAGGTGAATGGAAAGCACCGCCAACTTTAAGTGGCAAAGCGCGTTTAGCACCAGCTGCTTTTAATTTTTCGCAAGCAATTTCAATACCTTTCAAAGAACCTGAAATAACCAGTTGTCCAGGACTATTGTAATTAGCCGGAACTACCACTTCTTCAATAGCGGCACAAATTTCTTCGGTAGCTTTATCGTCCAGACCCAAAATAGCAGCCATAGTAGAAGGCTCTATTTCACATGCTTTTTGCATGGCATTGGCACGTTTGGCAACCAAACGCAAACCATCCTCAAAAGTTAAGGTTTTGTTGGCAACCAAAGCCGAAAACTCACCTAATGAATGACCTGCAACCATATCGGGTTTAAAATCGGCACCCAAAGTATGAGCCAATATAACCGAATGCAAAAATATTGCGGGTTGAGTAACTTTGGTTTGAACCAAATCTTCAGGAGTTCCGGCAAACATCAAATCGGTAATGCGGAATCCAAGAATTTCATTGGCTTTTTCAAACATTTCTCTGGCTTCGGCATTGTTGTCGTACAAATCTTTACCCATGCCTACAAATTGTGCTCCCTGACCGGGAAAAACATATGCTTTCTTCAT
>CAZWRD010000087.1:0-5495 GCA_964636105.1 uncultured Bacteroides sp. | reverse complement strand
TTATTTTCTATTACCAAAAAACCTTAATAAATACAAAAACAGATTAATAAAGTCGAGATAAAGAGTTAAAGCACCCATTATCATTAGTTTTTTTGTATTTTCTTCGCCATACATAGTGCCCGAACCTATTCTTTTTAATTTCTGAACATCGTAAGCAGTAAGTCCGGTAAAAATCAAAACGCCCAAAAAGCTGATAATGTAATCCATCATACTGTTTTTCATAAACATATTGATAAGACTTGCAATTACAATCCCAATTAATCCCATTATCAATATGGAGCCAAATTTGGTTAAATCGGTTTTGGTGGTATAACCAGCCACTGCCATTATGCCAAACATTGAAGCTGCAATTGCAAAGGTTAAATAAATAGAACCCAATGTGTAAGCCAGAAAAATAAAACTTAGACTCATTCCCATCAAAATGGCAAAAACGGCAAACAACAATGTAATTACCGATGCAGATAATCTATTAAATCCAAAACTCATTAATAAGACAAAGCCTATAGGAGAAAAAGTTACGATATATCCTAACATTGACATACCGGTTTCAGTTACCAATAAACTCATCAACGACATATCGTTACCAAAAATATAAGCTGTAATGGCTGTAACTGATAAAGCCAGAAACATCCACATAAATACGCCCGACATAAAAGCTTTTGCTGCAGTGCTATCACTTTCAATATAGCTAGCTGAATTGAATTGATTTTCGTTCTGATTAAACATATTTCTTTGTAATTTAATTTGTTATAACTTTATTTTTGAATATTATTTTAAAAAATTTGTTCAATATTGTTGCAAAGATATAAATATATTTTATTGGAAAATCAATTACAGAATTAAAGATTGTTAAAATCAAAACGAATGAAACTACGCTATTCCTAATTGGTTTTAGTGTTATTAAAAAAACAATGGCTTTGAACTCAACAAATTAAAAACAATTTCAGATTTTAATTGTTTTCATAAATATTTAACAATTTAAATAAGAATATGATCAAAAAATTGCTTGTGGCCAATCGTGGCGAAATAGCAGTAAGGGTAATGCGATCATGTAAGGAAATGGGAATAAAAACGGTAGCAGTTTATTCTGATGCCGACCGCAAAGCCAAGCATGTAAGATATGCAGATGAAGCTTATTATATTGGAGCTTCCCCTTCTTCGGAAAGCTATTTAAGAAAGGACAAGATTATTGAAGTAGCAAAAAAATCGGGTGCAGATGCCATACATCCTGGATATGGTTTTTTGTCGGAAAATGGTGATTTTGCTCAGCTTTGTGAAGATGAAGGTATTATTTTTATAGGACCTTCGCCTTATGCTATTCATACCATGGGCGATAAAATAACTGCCCGCCAAACCATGATGGCAGCAGGAGTTCCTGTGGTACCTGGTACCAAAGAAAAAATTTCTTCAGAAAAACGTGCTATGGAAGTTATCCGTCAAATCGGACTACCTGTTATGATTAAAGCATCAGCAGGTGGAGGCGGAAAAGGGATGCGTATGGTAAAAGAAGAAAGTGAAGTTATAAGTGCCTTGCGCGGTGCCCGTTCCGAAGCCAAATCTGCTTTTGGTGATGATGCCGTTTATGTTGAAAAATACATTTCATCGCCACATCATATCGAATTTCAGATATTGGCTGATAAATTTGGCAACACCATACATTTGTGCGAAAGAGAATGTTCTGTACAACGCCGCCACCAAAAAGTAGTAGAAGAAACACCTTCACCATTAATGACTGCCGAATTGCGCGAAAAAATGGGAAGAGATGCCGTGGCTGCTGCTAAAGCTGTAAATTATTATGGAGCTGGTACAATTGAGTTCCTGGTGGATGATGATCTGAATTATTATTTTTTAGAAATGAATACCCGCCTTCAGGTTGAACATCCTATTACCGAAAGGGTTGTTGGGGTTGATATTGTTCGTGAGCAGATAAATATTGCAAACGGATTGCCTTTAACTTATTCGCAGGATAAAATCCGCCAACGAGGTCATAGCATCGAATGCCGTATTTATGCCGAAGATCCCGAAAATAATTTTATGCCCTCACCCGGAATAATCAAAGAAATTGTTGAGCCTTTAGGACTTGGCGTTCGTACCGATGGGTATATGTACGAAGGTTTTGAAATCCCTATTTTTTATGATCCTATGATTTCTAAATTGATTGTATGGGGCGAAACTCGTATGGAAGCCATTATGCGTATGCGTAGAGTTTTGGATGAATACAAAATTTCAGGGGTTAAAACTTCGCTTTCTTTCCTTAGAAGTATTATGGAAACACCCGATTTTGTTGAAGGAAATTATAATACTCATTTTATTGAAAAGAATTTTGATTTTCTGATGAGCAAAAGAAATTGCGATAAACATTGCGAAGATATTGCCATGATTGCAGCTTTTGTTGAATATTTGAGCAAACTCGAAAAAACACAGCCAACCACACAGTTTGATGTTTATTTTAATAAATGGAAAGATGTGGGCAGAATTAAAGCAGCAATGCGCATTTAATCATCTAAAATTAATCACATTATGGATTTTGAAGTTATCATAGGCGAACGTACCGCCAAAATTAATTTACTTGAAAGTACGGGCAATTTGTTGCGAATTGCTGTGGATGAAAAAGTGTATGAACTCGATAGTGTAACTACCGGAAATGGTGTTTATTCTATTATTTCGAACGGCAAATCTTACGACATTGATGTGGTACAAGGCAAAAGCAAAAAGCATTTTATTGTAAATTCGGATATGAATGAATATAAAGTGGAAATTGTGGATGCCGAAAGCCGCTATATGAAAGCCATGAACAAAGCCAAAGGTTTTGATGAGGGCAATACCATTTATTGTCCGATGCCCGGAAAAATTGTTAAAGTATTGGTTGCTGCCGGCGATACCGTTGAAGCTGGTCAAACGCTTGTAATTGTATCGGCTATGAAGATGGAAAGCGAATTTAAAGCTTCCAAAGCTGGCGTAGTTAAAGAAGTAGCTGTTAAAGAAGATGAAACCGTTACTGGTGGTCAGAAAATGATTGTAATTGAATAAAAAAATCAGGAAAGAAATACACATATTAAAAATTAAAATATGTCAACATTAGAAGAAAAATTCAAGGTTTTTGAAGAAAAAAATAATGCTGCCGAATTAGGCGGTGGCAAATCGCGAATAGAAAAACAACATCAAGGAGGTAAACTTACTGCACGCGAACGTATTGATGTATTACTAGATAAAGGTTCGTTTGTTGAAATTGACAAATTTGTGGTTCATCACAATTCCAACTTTGGAATGGAAAATCAAAAATTCCTTGGCGATGGTGTAGTTACCGGACATGGAAAAATTGACGGCAGACTGGTTTATGTATTTTCTCAGGATTTTACAGTTTTGGGCGGAAGTTTAGGGCGAGCCAATGCCGACAAAGTGAAGAAAGTGATGGAAATGGCTATGAAAATGGGGGCTCCTATTATCGGACTTAACGATAGCGGTGGTGCTCGTATTCAGGAAGGTGTTGAAAGCCTTGGCGGTTATGCCGATTTATTTTATTTAAATGTAATGTCGAGCGGAGTGATACCTCAAATTTCGGCTATCTTAGGACCTTGTGCCGGAGGTGCGGTTTATTCGCCTGCACTTACCGATTTTATAATGATGGTAAATCAGACCAGTTATATGTTTGTTACCGGACCCGATGTTATCAAAAGCGTTACTCACGAAGAAGTTACCAAAGACGATCTGGGAGGTGCCCGCACCCATAATGCTACCAGCGGTGTGGCTCATTTGATAGCTGACGACGACGAACATGCCATGATGATGCTTCGCGAACTGATTAGTTATTTGCCTTCAAATAATATGGAAGATCCTCCTTTTAAGGTTTGTACCGACGATATTCGACGTACTGAAGAAAAATTGCAGACCTTAATTCCGGCTGATTCAAACAAACCTTATGATATGAAAGAGCTGATTACAACTGTGGTTGACGATCATCGCTTTTTTGAAGTTCAGCCTTTGCATGCACAAAATATTATTATTGGCTTTGCCCGTATGGGTGGCCGTTCGATAGGGATTGTAGCCAATCAGCCTGCTCATTTGGCTGGTTGTCTCGATATTACTTCTTCGGCAAAAGCAGCCCGTTTTGTTCGTTTTTGCGATTCATTCAGTATTCCTATTATTACTTTGGTAGATGTTCCGGGTTTCTTGCCGGGTACACAACAGGAACTGGGAGGTATTATTAAGCATGGCGCCAAACTTTTATATGCATTTTGCGAAGCTACAGTTCCCAAAATTACACTTATTACCCGCAAGGCTTACGGTGGTGCTTACGATGTAATGTCGAGCAAACACATTGGAGCTGATGTAAATTTGGCTTATCCAACTGCCGAAATTGCAGTTATGGGTTCAGAAGGTGCTGTAAATATTCTTTACAGAGATGCATCGCCCGAAGAAAAATCGCAATATCTGGAAGATTACCGCGAAAAATTTGCCAGCCCTTACAAAGCTGCCGAACGTGGTTATATCGACGAAATTATATATCCGAAAAATACACGTTACAAATTGATAGAAGCATTGGAAATGACTCAGAATAAACGAGCATCCAATCCTCCCAAAAAACATGGAAATATCCCTTTGTAAAAATTTTTACTATCAAAAAACAAAGCCCGCCTGAATTTTATATTTGGGCGGGCTTTTTTTTTGCTTATATAATAAGTATCAATACCTAAAAAATAACTGAATAATTGAGTAGTATAAAATGGTGTAACTTATGTTGAAGAAATTCAAACAATAGCGATATTGAGCCATCTCTGTTTAAAGCAGAACAAACTGCAGGTTCATATTAAAGCATAGAGAATGGGGGATTTTGGTATAGCACCTAATTTACCTTTTCTATAATCAATAACCTTTACCAAATAGCCATTTTCGTTATAGCAATACCATAAACCAATTTTTACAATAGTTAACGAGAATTATGGATTAATTATCACTATAAAAGACTCAAAATCATTATACTTAATGTTCTTTTGTCTTGATACAAAAGAACCAAAAGATCAAGACTGCAAATCATTAACTTCAAAACTACGCAATTAAAAATACCTTCAGGCAATCCAAGCCGTTTCGGAATTTATGGTTCAACTTTATTGTTATATTTGTCGCCGAAACACGTGGATTGCTCTCAGTCCATCGCTTATTTTTAATGGCTTGTTTTGTTGCGTAAATACTTTGAGGTCGGTCCCTTGCTCGATATATATGTTGCTAATTACAACTCAATTAACAATCAGCGTTCCGCCGCTCTCTCCCACCACCACTTTATACAAGCCTTTTTTATAAGCTCTGGTATCTACTGTTGTTTGCATGCTGCCTTTGCTTAGCTTTTCTTCATATACCATTTGCCCCATCATATTGTAGATTTGCAGCTGGCTTTCTTTGTTTAGCTGCATATAAGTTATGGTAGTTTGGGTAGTAGCTGGGTTGGGATTAATCTTTAATTCCCCAGCTTTTGCCTTTTGCAATTCTTCCACTCCCAC
>CAZWRD010000086.1:0-13724 GCA_964636105.1 uncultured Bacteroides sp. | reverse complement strand
ACTTAGTTATTTCAAATGAATTTTTTATGGTAATTCCGCAAGGTTTATTAATTTTGCAGTATAAAAATCAGATATGCAGCGCAAATTTCTTACTAATCTTATTTTACTTTTAACTTTAAACCTATTAATAAAGCCCTTCTGGATACTTGGAATTGATAGAAGTGTTCAGAATATAGTTGGTGCCGCTGATTATGGTTTTTATTTTGCAATTTTCAATTTCTCATTTTTATTTAATATTCTGCTTGATTTTGGGATTACCAATTTTAATAATAAAAACATAGCTCAGAATAATCACTTGTTGAATAAGCATTTTTCGAGTATTGTAATTCTTAAATTGCTGTTGGCTGGTGTTTTTGGAGTAATCACTTTTACTTTTGGTTTTTTAGTTGGTTATAACTCTCATCAATTGAGTATGTTGGCATGGATGGTGTTTAACCAATTTCTGATTTCTTTTGTTTTATATCTACGAAGTAATATTTCAGGTTTGCTGCTTTTTAAAACAGATAGTATTGTATCTGTGTTAGATAGGTCATTAATGATTATTTTTTGTAGTATTTTAATTTGGGGAAATGTAACAACCGAAAAACTACAGATTGAGTGGTTTATTTATGCACAAACTGCTGCATATCTGATTACTGCAATTATTGCATTCATAATAGTAATGCGTAAGTCCTCATTTTCAAGATTGAATTGGAATAAGCCCTTTTTTGTAATGATTATTAAACAAAGTTTTCCGTTTGCAATTTTAGCTTTATTGATGACTTTTTACAATCGTATTGATTCTGTGATGCTTGAGAGATTATTGCCTAATACTCAAGGTGATGAACAAGCTGGTATTTATGCATCATCTTATCGATTATTAGATGCTACCAATATGATAGCTTATTTGTTTGCTGTTTTGTTGCTGCCACTTTTTTCTAAAATGCTTAAGAATAATGAAGAAATTGTTCATATCGTAAAACTCTCATTTAAGTTATTGATTACTTTAGCTTTAATAGTTGGTATTGGTTCCTATTTTTATTCATTGGAGATTATGGGAATGCTTTATAAAAATCATGTAAACGAATCAGCTGAGGTTTTTAAATGGTTGATGATGGGATTTATACCCGTATCAACAACTTATGTATTTGGAACATTGCTTACCGCTAATGGAAATTTAAAAGAATTAAATTTTATTGCAGCTACAGGAATGTTACTTAATATCTCTCTGAATTTTATTTTAATTCCTCGTCTGGAAGCTGTTGGCTCAGCATATTCAAGTATAATTACCCAGTTTTTAAGTGCTATCGTACAAGTGATTTTTGCACAAATGGTATTCAAATTTAAAGTTGATTACAAATTCATTTTTTCAATTTTAGCTTTTGGTATAGGGGTGGTCTTAATTAATGTGTTTTCTAAATATTTTATTGAGACTAATTGGATATTTAACTTTGCCGGAATGGTAATCATGTCAATAGTACTAGCCTCATTTTTAAGACTATTAAATTTTAAATCACTAATAAACTTAATAGCAAAAAAAGAACAGAAATAAATTTGAAGTTCAAAACTGATTTTACATTTGTCAAATGAATTAAAATCATTAATTTTGCCTAAAAATCATTTAAAATGACTGAGGGTAATAAAATCAATTTAGATTTCAATTCTAGTAATTTCTTTCTGTTTTTATGGAAATGGCGAAAAACCATCATATTAGTATGTTTAGTTGCAGCCATTGTTTCTGCGGCGGCTTCTTTTTTAATCACTCCCAAATATAAATCTACCGTAGTTCTTTTTCCAACTTCAACCAATTCTATTTCTAAAGCATTGATTAACTCAAATGCAGGTAATAATCAAGATATTCTTGAGTTTGGAGATGAAGAACAAGCAGAGCAATTATTACAGATTTTGAATTCAAGTTTAATCAGAAATAGAATAATAGACAGATTTGGTTTGGCAAAACATTATGATATTGATGACGATTCTAAATTTAAGAATACCTATTTGATGAAAGAATACGAAGAAAATATTTCTTTCAAACGTACTGAATTTATGGCTGTTGAAATTTCTGTATTAGATAAAGATCCTCAAATGGCTGCTGATATGGCAAACAGTATAGCAAATTTGCTTGATTCTACTAAAAATGAAATGCAAAAAGAAAGAGCTAAAAGAGGTTTTGAAATAGTAAAACGTAATTATGAAAATATCAAATTAGAAATGAAGATTCTTGATGATTCCTTGCAAAAAATTCGCCAAAAAGGAGTTAACGATTATGAAACTCAGGCTGAAATGTTAAATCAGGAATTAGCTATTCAGATTGGTAAAGGAAATAAACAAGGAATTGATCGCATTGAAGCTAAATTAGATACCTTATCGAAGTATGGTGGTATTTATGTTTTGCTTCGCAACAATTTAGGTTATATGACTGATCAGTTAAATAGAATAAAAGGCAAATACGATGAGGCAAAAATTGATGCAGAAGAATATATTCCACAAAAATTTACAGTTGATAATGCATTTAAAGCCGAGAAAAAAACAACACCTGTAAGATGGTTAATAGTTGCACTTTCTACTTTTTCAGCATTTTTATTAATTATCTTACTTCTAATATTTATTGAAACAGTATATAAGAAGAATTTTGCTTCTTAATTAAAAAAAAACTGATAATTGACAAATAAGCAATTACATTATTTGGTTTACGTTTTAAGTGGTTTGTTTATATTTATAAATGCGCTACTTATTGCTAATGAATTTTTTTGGTTCATGGCAATTCCGTTAGTTGGGTTTTTGATTTATATGTATTTTACTTCTTTGGATAAAGTATTATTGTTAATTACTTTTCTCACACCTTTATCAATCACTCTTAGTAATTATGATGCTCAACTAGGTTTGTCATTACCCACTGAACCTATGATGGTTGCCGTATTGGGCTTGTATTTTTTTAAAATTGTATTTCAGCAGAACTATGATTTGAAAGTTTTAAAACATCCTGTAACTTTATCTATATTGTTCTATTTGTTATGGTTATTAATTACTTCTGCAACCAGCGAAATTCCTTTGGTCTCAATAAAATTTCTACTTGCAAAATTATGGTTTATTGTTCCTTTTTATTTTTTAGCAACTCAAGTTTTTAAGAATATAAAAAATTTTAAAATTTTTTCGTGGGCTTATATGATAAGTTTATGTATTGTAATTGTTTATACAACTATAAAACATTCAGCTTATGCATTCGATGAAGAAATAGGACATTGGATTATGGATCCATTTTATAATGATCATACTGCTTATGGAGCTATGATTGCCTTTTTTGTGCCGGTTATTTCTGGTTTTCTTTTTGATAAATCGTATTCAAATGTTCAGCGTTTATTCACATTTATTGTGTTTATAATTATTTTAGTAGGTTTGTATTTATCTTATAGTAGAGCTGCTTGGCTTGGTATTGTCGCCGCAATTGGAATCCTATTTATATTGAAATTTAAAATTAAAATTAAGTGGGTTGCATTTGCTGGTATTGTAAGTTTGAGCTTATTCTTAATGCTTCGTACACAAATTATTATGAAACTGGAGAAAAACAAACAAGATACTTCGCAAAATTTCACAGAACACGTACAGTCTATTTCAAATATTTCGACGGATGCATCAAATCTTGAAAGGATAAATAGATGGACATCAGCGTTTAGGATGTTTAATGAGCGTCCTTTTTTTGGATATGGCCCTGGTACATATCAGTTTTGTTATGCTCCTTATCAATATTCTTACGAAAAAACTATTATTAGCACCAATGCTGGAAATATGGGAAATGCTCATAGTGAGTATATTGGCCCATTGGCTGAAACTGGAGTTTTAGGTTTATTGTCAGTATTAGCAATTGCAATAAGTACTTTTTTTACAGCTTATAAAGTTTATTTAAAATCAACAAATAAAAAAGTGCGATTTCTGAGTTTGATTGCATTTACAAGTCTTACAACTTATTATGTTCATGGTTTTTTAAATAATTTTTTGGATACGGATAAAGCATCAGTACCTTTTTGGGGGTTTATTGCCATGATAGTTGCTTTAGATGTTTATCATAAAGATGAAGAAAAAACTTTAGAAGAGTAAATTAATCATCGTCAGGTCTCGGTTCTTCTTTTTCAGCAGGAATACGCCTGACATTATAATCCTTATTTTGATGATCATCAATCATTTGTTTCTTTTCTTCTGCATCCTGTTTTCGTTGTGAATCCAATTGTTGCTGGTTTTCTTCTGAATTTGTGTTTTCAGTACATGAAAATTGTAAAAATGCTAAAAGTGCAATGAATAGAATTTTTTTTATCATATAATAAATTGTTTAGTATATAACAAATTTTCTTTAGATATGTTTGCGAATCAATTCTTTAAATTTACTTCCTCTTTCCTCAAAGTTTTTAAACATATCATAACTTGAAGCTGCTGGCGATAATAAGCAAATTTTCCCTTTTTGTGTAACCTGAAAACAAATGTTTACTACGTCTTCGTAAGAGTTTGATTCATAGAAAGCTTTATCAAAACAACCTGCGTTTTTAATTTCTTCAAATATTCTTTCACCAGCTTTTCCAACAAAAATAAAATTTTTGATTTCTGATTCTATCAAAAAATCTGCAAGAGAGCTAATCTATTCCTCTGTCGTAACCTCCTAATATAAGTGTATCCACGCTTTTTAAGGCGTTAACAGCTGCAATGCTTGCTTCTGGAATGGTTGAAATTGAATCATTATAAAAAACAATATTTTTAAATTCTCCTATAAATTCTAATCTGTGTTCTAATCCTTTAAAGCTTTTAATTCCGTTTAAAATATGTGAGTCAGAAATGCCAATTGCTTTGCATGCACTAATTGCAGCCATAATATTTAGTAAATTGTGTTCCCCTTTCAAAAATCGTTCAGAATCAATGTTGTAAAATGCTGTTTTTGTGTTATTTTCAGAAAACCATAAGATTTTATCTGCCAAATACATTCCATTTTTTTGTTCATTTTCTAATGAAAATGTAATTTGTTTACTTGCTAAATCGATTTCATTAACAAGATTGTTAATCTCGCGATTATCAATATTGTAAATAAAAAAATCATTTTCATTCTGATATTTTGCAATATTGAATTTTGCCAGTTGGTAATCTTTATATGAATGATAATGATCTAAATGCTCTTGATATAAATTTAAAAAGATAGAAATGTGAGGCGATACAGAAATATTTTCCAATTGATGTGAAGACATTTCGTAAACAATTATTGTTTCATTGTTTATTGAATCAATAAGTTCAAAAGGAGGAGTTCCAATGTTTCCAACCAATATTACATTTTCTGTAAATGATTTAATTATATGATAAATCAGGCTTGTTGTTGTGCTTTTGCCTTTGGTTCCGGTAATCCCGATAACCTGATTTGAAAATAATTTTAAAAACAAATCAGTTTGTGAGCTGATATTTAATGAATTTACTAAATTTGAATCTAAGTTTTTTAATGAAATACCTGGTGTTTTGATGATTAAATCGAAATTAGAAATTTCATTCAGATATTTAGCTCCCAAAATGAAATCTACCTTATCATTTTCAAGAAAGCTGTTTTTTTGAATCAAAAGTTCATCTTTATCAGCTATGGTAAATAATTGATTTGTAAAATGTTTTCGCAAAAAAGAATAAGTTGTTTTACCTTCTTTTCCAAATCCTAAAATAAGAACTTTTTTTCCTGATATATGATTATTAAGTATATCAATATTCATTTTTTCTTTCTGTTTAAATGTATTGTTTTATAATTGCTTCAAAATCTGAGTTTAAGAAATGTTCTTCATTAAATTCTTTCAAAAAAGGATTTAAGTCTAAATGTTCGTATTGCATATAGATATTTAATGTTTTGTAATACTTTAGAAGTGTTGGCAGTTCTTCCTCTCTTAATTGTCTGATAAGCATATTTATAGCAATATTTACTTCTTCAATCGTTCCGACACATTCAAAGGGTTTAACTTTTTCAATACCTGTTAGTTGTTCAAAATTGAACAACATATTCTGATCATTAAGCATATCTTTCCCAAATATTTTTATCATTTTATCTCTTTTGATAAATGGAGATAGTATGATAAAAGCAAATAAACATTTCGGACAATTGCCACACCAGATATCTTGTTTGCTTCCTGCATTGCAACTTTTAAAATCCATAAAATATTTTTGGTTTTTTGAAAAAAGTTTCCCAATTTGCAGTTCACTTATAGGTCGTAAAAAACTGAAATAGTTGAATGAAGAAGAAATATAAGTGTCAATATATTGTCTGAAATCTGCTTCAAATTCATAAGATTTTGAATACTGATGATTTACACTTGAGTTTTCAACAGTAGATTCATTGGCACTTGATTCGTTTGATAATGCAATATGTTTTTTTGAAGTAATTGCAGCTGAGAGTATTGTTACAAATGCAAGTAATGCAGAGAATGGTGTATGACCGTTCAGAAAACCTTGTTTGTTTAGTTCAAGTAGTTGTGGATGAATCGTTCTGTTTATTTCAATAATTTTTTCCTGAGGAAATCCTCCTAAATGAGCAGTTGTTAAACTTGCTCCTCTTGGATTCATAATCAAAGGAATATTATCATTTCTGTAATGTTTTAATAATTCGAGAGTTACTACAGAATCTTTCCCTCCACCAATTGGAATTATTACGGAATCATCTGTTGAAATGTCAGTTTTTTTAAGTTTATTATCTGAAATTGACAAAATGTCAACAAAATCGTTTTGAGTTGCATTTATATTATTGAGATAAAAGAATTCGCCCAAGCCGTTGAAATATATTTTTTTCCAAAATTCTTTTTGTTGATTATCCAAAAAATGGGGTTTGATAATGATTTTTGGAGGACAAGCTGCTTTCCAATAGCTTATTAATTCAACCATACCAATATGAAAAATAATATTTTGCAATAAAGTATCAGGTAAATTTTCGAAATTATAAAAAGAACGGCCTGGAAACGTTAAACTGGGTCGAAATATATATTTATCGGACAAATTGAACTCAAATTCAATTTTCAAGTTATTATTATCTATGGTATAATGATAATTTTCATAAGTAAAGAAGTTGTATTCTTGTCTTAATTTCAGATACTTATCTGTATTTGGCAAAATATTCATGAAAATGGTATAATATTTGTGAGTATTTTTACGTAATAAAACTTCAAAATTACTAATTTTGACTTAAACTTAAAAATAATGACCGATATAAATAAAATATTAGAGATAAAGCCTAATAAATTGAGTCCATCAAAAGGTAAATTGCTTATAGCAGAGCCTTTTATGGTCGATTATTATTTCAAGCGTTCGGTTATACTTTTGGCTGAACACAACGAAGAGGGCTCTTACGGTATGGTTTTTAATAAACCATTACATGTAAAATTGAATGATTTAATTACTGATTTCCCCCAAATAGATGCAGATTTGTTTTTGGGAGGACCGGTAAAGACTGACAGTTTGTTTTATATTCATAAATTTCCTGAAATAGCTGAATGTATTCCAATAAGTAATGATTTATACTGGGGAGGCGATATAGATAATATTAAAGAGTTAATTGCTTGTAATCAGTTAAATAAGGATAATATTCGTTTTTTTATTGGGTATTCGGGTTGGAGCCCAAAACAATTGGACGAAGAGTTGAAAATAAATTCATGGGTAGTTACCAAAGTAAAGACAGATGTTTTGTTGAATGAATCTCCTGATGAAGTATGGAAAACGATGGTTTTGAAACTGGGCGATGATTATGCGCATTGGATAAACTTTCCGGTTAATCCAAGTTTTAATTAGCAATAAAAAAAGGGAATATTTATAAAATACTCCCTTTTTTGTTGATATTATGATGATTATTAAACATCAATTTTAGCATATTTCGCATTTTTCTCAATAAAGTCGCGGCGTGGTGGAACTTCATCGCCCATAAGCATTGCAAATATTCTATCAGCTTCCGAACCATTTTCGATTGTAACCTGACGTAAAGTACGGAATTGAGGATTCATGGTAGTATCCCACAATTGTTCAGCGTTCATTTCTCCCAAACCTTTATAGCGTTGGATATGAATTCCGCTTTCTTTTCCATTTACAGTATATGATTCAATAATGCTAAGGCGTTCTTCTTCTGTCCAGCAATATTGTTGATCTTTTCCTTTTTTGATAAGGTAAAGTGGGGGAGTGGCAATGTAAACATAACCTTGTTCAATCAGTTCTTTCATATAGCGGAAGAAAAAAGTAAGAATCAGCGTGGCAATATGGCTACCGTCAACGTCAGCATCTGTCATGATGATGATTTTGTGATAACGGAGTTTGTCCATATTTAAAGCTTTGCTGTCTTCTTCTGTACCCACGCTTACTCCCATAGCAGTAAACATGTTTTTTATTTCTTCACTTTCGTAAATACGGTGTTGCATGGCTTTTTCAACATTCAGGATTTTACCTCTTAAAGGTAAGATAGCCTGAAAACGCCGGTCGCGGCCTTGTTTTGCAGTACCACCTGCCGAATCACCTTCCACTAAGTAAAGTTCGCATTTTGCAGGATCTCTTTCAGAGCAATCTGATAGTTTTCCGGGTAATCCAGACCCACTTAAAACGTTTTTACGTTGAACTAATTCTCGGGCTTTTCGTGCAGCGTGACGAGCTGTAGCAGCCAAAATTACCTTGTTAACAATCATTCTGGCTTCCTTTGGATGTTCTTCGAGGAAGTTAGATAATAATTCACTTACAATCTGGTCAACAAACCCCATTACTTCGGAGTTGCCGAGTTTGGTTTTGGTTTGACCTTCAAATTGTGGTTCCTGAACTTTTACAGAAATAATTGCAGTTAATCCTTCACGAAAATCATCTCCACTGATATCAAATTTGATTTTTTCAAGCATTCCTGATTTTTCAGCATACGACTTCAAGGTGCGCGTTAAACCACGGCGGAAACCTGCAAGGTGAGTTCCACCTTCGTGAGTGTTGATATTATTTACATAAGAATGAATGTTTTCTGAAAATGAGGTATTGTATTGCATTGCAATTTCGATGGGAGTATTGTTTCGCTCACCTTCAATACAAATAGGATCGGGCATAAGTTTTTCGCGGCCTGCATCAAGGTATTCAATAAAATCTTTTAATCCAGCATCAGAATGAAATTTGTCGTGAATAAATTCACCATTTTCGTCTTCTTCGCGTAAATCTGTGATATCTATAGTGATTCCTTTGTTTAAGAAAGCCAATTCACGCATACGTGATGTGAGAATTTCATAGCTGTATTCTTTTGTGATAAAGATAGAATCGTCGGGTAAAAAGGTAACTTTGGTCCCTGTGATGTCAGAATTACCAGTTTCTTTAACAGGATATAATGGTTTCCCGCATTCATATTCCTGTATGTATGATTTTCCATTACGGAAAACTTCAACTTTTAATTGTTTTGAGAGTGCATTTACGCATGAAACCCCTACACCATGCAAACCACCGGAAACTTTATATGAACCTTTGTCGAATTTACCACCGGCATGCAATACAGTCATAACCACTTCCAAAGCTGATCTGCCTTCTTTTTCGTGCATATCAGTAGGAATTCCACGACCATTATCTAATACTGTGATTGAGTTATCGGGATTGATATGAACATCTATCTGATTACAATAACCTGCCAATGCTTCATCAATAGAGTTGTCAACTACTTCGTAAACAAGATGATGTAAACCTTTTACATTAATATCGCCGATATACATGGCAGGTCGTTTGCGAACTGCTTCCAATCCTTCTAAAACCTGAATATTATCAGCTGTGTAAGTACTTTGATCTTTTACCAAATCTTCGTTATCTATATCGCTCATTTTTAAATATTTACTATATTCTTTAATAAGGTTCAAAAATACGGATTTATATCGAGATATGCAAGGTTTAATTTATATATTGCCAATTTTATTAATCAAGCGTATGATATTCATTTCCTCTTTGTTTATAATTGGGTTTAAGGGGTATTAATTTTAGTTTTTGATTATTTTTTGTTGTTAAATTAAAAAAGACAAACTTATTTTGTTTGTCTTTTTTGATTGAAAATGAATAGTTTGTTGCTATTTTTCTTCAAGTGCATACTTAATTGGTAAATTAAACTGAACTCTTACAGGTTTACCTTTAAAAGTTCCAGCTTTCCATTTTTTTTCCATAAGTTTAACTACTCTTACGGCCTCATTATCGAGGGCTTTGTTTACTCCTCTTATAACTTTCACATTGCTTAAATTTCCATCTGTTTCTACGATAAATGTAACATAAACTGTACCTTGTATCCCTTTTTCTCTTTCTGCTTTGGGATAAACAATGTTTTTGGTTAGAAATTCAATCATTGCAGTTTGTCCCCCAATAAATTCAGGTTGATTTTCAACAACAGTAAAAACTTCTTCATTTTTACCTTTCTGTTCTTTTACTTTCTGCTTCTCTTGTGGTGTTTTTGTAATTAAATTTTTATTTGATGCTTGAAGTTTTTCCAATTTTATTGAAGGAAAAAACCAAAGCATACAAATCAGTGGTAATACAAGTCCATACTTCATTAAGTGTGAACCTGACGATTTTTGTTTTGACATCATAATAATGCGTTTTTTAATTATTGAATTGAAATTATTAATTGGTTTATAATCAATTATCCCTTTTGCTACCGATAGCAAAAGCAATTGATATGCTTTTTTATCAATACCATTTTTTATTACACCTTCATCTGCCAGATATTCATGAATTTCGCGGAAGGATGTTTTATATAACAGAAGTATTGGATTGAACCAGTGAATTATACATATTATTTCTGTTATAATTACGTCAATTGTATGAAATTGATTTACATGTATCATTTCATGCTGTATTATCTTTTCATAATCGTTTGAGGTTTTATTAATAAATATTAAATTAAAGAATGAAAATGATGGGAATTTATCAGTAAAAATTATGTTTGAAGTTGCATTAGTTGTATTTGATTTCAGAAATAAATTTAATATTTGCAATATTTGGATGATAAATCTGATAAATAAAAACGCAGTAATCAAGAGATATAAATCAAATATAAGCTCTATAATATCAGTATGATAAAATTTTGAAAATGTTGATGATCCAGCTTTGATTATTACTTCATTCAGATATATATTTTTTATTCCAATAAGGTTTGTTTGATAAAAAGGATTGTTTAAAGGTAAAATTATACAGGAAATAATAATTGCCGACAAAAGTAAAAATCTGTTTAATTTAAAAAACGTTTCTTTTTTTAATAAGCCTCTGTAAATTAGTATAAAAAGACTTAAAAATACGGTGGATTTCAGAATGTATTCAAGAAATGTTTCCATAATACCTATTTTTTTTGTTTTGTAATTTCCTTTTCAATTAAAGTTTGGATTTCTTCTAATTCATTTAAAGACATTTGTTTGTCGTTTGCAAAGAATGATACCAATTGTTTGAACGAATTGCTGAAATAATTTTTAACCATATTTCCCATTAGTTCTTTTTTGTAAGTTTCTTTTGAAATAAGCGGATAATATTGATGTGTTTTACCATAAGCCTTATATCCGATAAAACCTTTTTTTTCAAGTATTCTAACGATAGTTGAAACCGTATTGTAAGCAGGTTTTGGTTCTTCAGTTTTTTCAAGTATATCTTTGATAAAACCTTGGTTAATTTCCCACAGAATATGCATAATTTGTTCTTCTGCTTTTGTTAGTTCTTTCATTATTTATTATTTTTGAATAATCACAAATTGTGATACAAAAATACAACTAAAAACTTAGTTATACAACTATTTGTTTAGTTGATTGTGTTAAATAATGTTAAAATTATAGAGTTGTGTTATTGCAATTATTTGAAAAACAAATCAAATTCAATAAAGCTGTTACCTTAATTATGAAGTGTATTATTGAGATTGCGATTGTTTTTATTTGCTAAAGATGCAAGTTTTATTCCTTCACAAATTTACCTTGTAAAGATTCTTTATCATTATATATTTTTAGAATATAGATGCCTTTGGCAAATTCTGCTATATTAAGCACAGTTTGTGATTGCTTGAGATTTTCATGTAATAGCAATTGTCCTTGAATATTGTAGATAGATATTGAAGAATTTTGCAAAATCTGACTTTTCTTTAGTTTGAGTATCAAATAATCTTTTACAGGATTTGGCGAAACAAATAATTCTGTTTCTGAAATATTATTTACAATCCCGGTTATTTCAGATAGTTGTCGTTTCCATACGCCTTCATTCTCAGTTCCTGCATAAATATAACCTCCTTCAATTTTTAATGATAAAACGCCTTTATTTGTTAATCCTTTGTTTACCCAATTATTACCATTATTGGACGAATAAAACACTCCTTCTCCATAAGAACCTGCAAAAACATCACTACAATTGATTGCAAATGTTTTAATCCAGGGACTAGTTAGTCCATTATTCATTCCAGTCCAGCTTACACCATTGTCAGACGAAGAATACACGCCCATATC
Organism: uncultured Bacteroides sp.; assembly: GCA_964636105.1. Taxonomy (GTDB): domain Bacteria; phylum Bacteroidota; class Bacteroidia; order Bacteroidales; family JACABE01; genus JACABE01. The sequence continues at coordinate 1,287 of CAZWRD010000086.1, read as the reverse complement.
ATCTAAACTTGCATAAATTTTGCTTCCGTCAGTGGCTAATGACATTATAAAATTTGAAAAAATGAGATTGTTACTAATTTCTATCCAGCTCGAAGCATTATTAGTAGATAAAAAAATATGACCATATTCGGTACCTGCATAAATATTGTTACCGCTTATAGCTAACGAAGTAATTTCAATAGTTGTTAAACCATTGTTTACTGCGGTCCAGTTTGCTCCATTATTTGTAGTTAAAAACACTCCATCTTCAGAAGTTCCTGCAAATATATTATTTCCACTTATTGCTATTGCTATTACAGATTTATTTGCAATACCGTTATTCACGACAGTCCAATTTGCTCCACTATTTGATGACAAATAAACTCCATTTGTTGTACCTACGTATATATTGTTTCCACTAACTGCTAATGATAGAATTATAGAATCTGTTAAGCCATTATTCATTGCTGTCCATGTTCCGTTGTTAGCAGACAAATAAACACCTTTTATTGTGCCTGCATAAATATTGCTACCACATACGGCTAAGGAAGTTACTGTTGTATTATATATACTTGTTTGCACCCATTGTGCTTTTGCAATGTTTATACTTAAAATTGCCATAAAGATTAATGATAGATTTTTCATTTGTAAGTTTGGTATTTTTAATTGTTTGTTTTAATTTAATTTGAAGACAGAAGGTTCTGTTTAGTGGTTGTATCAATAATAGAAATATCTATGGTGCCAAAAATTATATGATTTATGGATAACACAGTTTGCTTACAATAGCTGCAAAACTTTGAATATAATCGTTTTGAAATTTTTGTATTTAAAACCAAATGGCTCTTTAGAAAATGAGCAATTTAATCCCACATATGCAGGATTGTAATTAAATTGTTTGAAATAATTTAAAACAATAAATAAATCGAGGTAACCCTACTAAATCAATAAGTTAGACTTTTCAAGTATCCTATTGGTTAATTTGGGTTTATTTGATAATATGTTTTTTTAGTAATTCTTCAATAGATTTATCTCCATCTTCAGAAAAAATCTTGTTATGGAAGTTCTCAAGATAAGCCAGATGCTTAATTAGCTCTTTTTTATCATCAGCAGTAAGATTTCCGGTTTTAAGTTTCAAATCTTCGGTAGATTGAGTATAAAAAGTATCCTTAACTTTTGTTCCTTTTTCAGTTATTTTTACTCTTCTTATTCTTTTATCTTTTTCGTCGGGTATTTCCTCTATTAAGCCCATATCTATCAAACGTTTCATAATCTGAGTCCCAGTATTTAACTCAGTAATACTGTCTTTAT
>CAZWRD010000085.1:0-13732 GCA_964636105.1 uncultured Bacteroides sp. | reverse complement strand
TTCCAAGATTGGTAATTTCAGCTAAATCACCACCAGGTGCCCAAGTTGGATAGGTTGGAGTTTGACCAATTCCTGTTCTGTATGTTGTAATTTCTGTAATTTTCAGATTAGCTTTTCCGCCTCCACTGGCTATATAATAAGTAGTTGTGTCATAAAGGATAGGAGTTCCATATTTTAAACCAGTATAAAAATAAGCAGTATCATTAATATTATTATACCAATAAACAACTGTATCAGCAGATCCTGGAGTTGCAATTAATGTATCAGCAGTAGCATATGCAAAGTTTTTATTATTTGCAATTGGTGAAGGAGGTAAATAACCAGATGTTACAACTTTTCTCGATGTATCATTTACTTTCAAAAGATCAGTTGACAAATCAACCCAAGTTGTAAGCAAATAATTTACATCTCCAGTTGCAGCAGCTAAATTTGCAGGAGTAGTAAATGTAAAATCAACACTAGCTAATGGAGCAATATCTACATTTACATTCTGAGAAACAACACTACCATTATCAACTTTATAACTGGCAACCAATCCGTTGGCAGCAGTTATGGTCTGAGTTCCTTCATTTTTAATTTTAATTGTTATAGATTGATTATTAAGCGCACAACCGGATGAAGGATTAACTACCTGAGTAATAGAAGCATCTTTATCCATAGGATCACCTACTTCTGCTTCAATCATAAGTTTATAAGCAGATTCGACTAAACTAATGCTTGACAAGCTATTATTGATATAAAAAGCATAACGTCTCATAGGTGTTTCTGTTTGAAATCCAACAGGGAAATAAGCAGTACCTACCATAGCGATACCAACGTAAATATCGGCATTGGTAGTAGTTGTAGCTGATGGATAAATAAAACTAAAATTAACCCAAGTTGATGTATCAGCAGCAGTAATTATTTTATGGAAAGTAGTATCAAGAACCACACCTGCAGAATTTAATACAACTCCATATAATTCTTTACCAATTGTTGTTGCACCTCTTATCCATGCTTTGGTAGAATAAACATTCTTAGTTCCATTAACATAATATTTGGCTAACAACATACCGCCAGCAGCATTTGTAGTACCAAGTCCATTTGTAACTGCAGAAGTATCTGCATAAGCAAATGTTGTATTAGTTATGTTCTGATAAACATTCATTTCATTATTTGTCAACAACTGATCTGAAGGTAAACTCACTTTAACATTGTTTAATCCAACAACAGTAGGTGTAAATCCATTAAATATTACAGTATCTTCAACTCCAGGAGCAAGGCTACTAATTGTGTAATTAGTTGTAAAAGTATTTGCACCACTAATGTTTAAAGAAACATTGATATTGCTTTGAGTTGCAAGTCCTCTGTTTCTGATGATGGCTTTTACATAATGAGGAGCTCCACCCTGAATAGGTAGTTTTCCTAATGTATAAACAGCTTTAACTAATAAATCGTTAGCAGGAATTGTAAACTCATCAGCACCAATACATGGAATACTTGCTCTTACTTCTCCGTCAATATCATCTGTTACCCAAGCAAGATTTGTACCCATTCCCATTAAAGAAACATTTTCAGTATGTAAATCAGAAGTACTGAGATAAATTGGGTCAACTGAAATAGAATTGGCATCCATTGCATATACAGCATCAGCTTGTAAAGCAGCTAATGTAGCATATCCAACTACTGCTGTTCCATTATGATAAGCATATTGATTTCCGGTTCCAGTTGAAAATAAATTATTATAATTTGAAACTGTAGCTGCAAAAACACCATTGGTTTTTTCTATAAATATTGGGTATTTATTACAAAGTACACTATTATTATATACTTCAACATTTGTACTTCCAATAGCCACATTAATACCACGTGTGTCAGTTGCACTGCTTCCTGTAACATTAATAGAATTATTATAAATAAAATTATAATGAGACTGCAAATCTCTGATACCATAACATTGTGTAACACCTCCACTGATAGAAACCATATTATTCCAAATATATGCAGGATTAGATACAGTTGCTGTATCGTTTGTAAGGCTTATCCCATGAATACTTCCACTAGCAGACGTACCTAAAGTTACATAAATATTATTTTTTGAGATTTTAATGGCATTGGTTGAATTTTGAACGTTAATACCATATTTAGTTCCTGTATTATTAACTGTAGAATTTAAAATATTTTCTTGAAAAACCGGAGCATCAGCAAAAAAACAATGAATTCCAGTTAAACCAAAATTAGAAATATTATTTTTCTTAATCAATAAATAATCAGTTTGATTTGGAGCACCGTTTCCTCTGGTATAAATACCATAATATACTTTACTTACACTATTTCCTTCTAAAGTAAGATAATCATTATCCATACCAGCACCTGTAGTAGATACAGTAGTACCAGCTGCATAAATACCAAACTGAGAAGTAACTGTTGCTGAACCTCCAATAATATTCAGATTTTTAATGGTATTATAAGTAGCACCCGCATTTGCTCCCAAACTTGAAATCCAGATTACAGTTGTAGAAGTTGCTGTTGAATTATTCTGGAAAGTAAGACTATTTCCTGCAGTATTTAAACCATTAATCGTAACTCTATCAGCTCCGTTTAATTTTAACAAAGCAGTAGCAATGCTTCCACTTATTATTCTTGCACCACCCTGTGGCTGAATAAGCAATGTAAACGAATTACCTAAAGGAGCCCATTCATTTAATGTAAGCATACTGTTTTCAGTAATATCGCTAATAATATTTAAAGTAGTATTACCAGCTAAACCAATTGAATTAATATCAGTAAAAACTTCTGACAATGTGGCAAAATCTCCACCAGTACCAACAGTATATGAACCATTAAAAACTCTGATTTTTCTATTGCCGGAAGGAGCAGAAACCGGAGGATAATAAGTTGTTCCAGATATATTTACATCAACAAATTCAGCATCTACCAAATTTTGATCTGTTGCAGTTCCACTTATATCATAAGTTAACCATAAATAATTAACTCCAGGACTTAAAGTCATAGGAATTCCTGTACCATTGTTTATTGTGAAAACACCATTTGGATTAACACTGATATCACCTATTTGAGTTGCTCCTGAAAAATTATTTATTCCAGCTGATGTCCATAATTTTGCATTCTGAATATCATTTGTCGCATTTGTACTACCGTTAGTACTAAAAGTAATATTATTTAAACTTAATGGATTAAGAGAATTCTGAGTATAAATTGCTACCCTCAACATCTGATTATTTGTACTTGATTGTCCAACAGATGTAGTAACTGTTTGAATAACGTTTACAGAATCTATAGTCATTACTTGAGGTGTGAACTCATAAGCACCCGGATCAGAAAAAGCTGAACGAGGAATACCTAAAATATCGTCAGTTACAACACTTGATAAATCTGTTCCAATATTATCAATTAATGCAGAAGTTGGCTTCAAATTATTATTCGCAGTAAAAGCAGGATTATCTCCAACGCTTTGAGCATCATAAATACTTCCGTTTGCACCTTGCCAGTTTGCAAGGGTGTTATATGCTAATGCATTCCAGTAACCTGTATTATTTGTACCAGCAGATGCACCTTTATATAATACATTATTGTTGCTACTTACTACAGCAGTATTAGTAGCAAAATACATATTATATTTAGTACCAGTTGAGTTGGTTGTATATGCAAATACATTATTCTTAATATCCAGATTTGCACTAGCACCTGTATGATAAAATGCATAAATAGCACTTGAACCAGTATGGGTAGTATTATCCATAGAAACAGAATTATGATATACCCTAGCATAACCTGTTGTACCTAAATATATACCATATTGAGTACCATTCATTAAAGAAAAACCATATATAGCATTGTTAGCAATCAACACACCCTCGTTTACTGGTGAAGTAATGGATGTAGCATAAATGCCATAAGCAGTTGAAGTTGTAGTTCCGCTGCCTGCAATACTATAGATTTTATTCTTAGAAATCGTTGTATTACTGATATTAGATGTCAAATAAAACATATAAGAAGTAGAAGAAGCAGTTCTGTTTGTTCTATGAATATTATTTCCAGTAAAAACTGAATTATTTTGTCCTCTGGTATATATTCCATATAAATAAAAGTCCTTGATTTCATTATTACTAATATTGTTATTTGTAGAAAAAGGAGCAGTTGTAGGTCCATTGATAACCATACCATAATACCCTCCGTTTATAATACTATTTGTAACAGTAAGATATTTTGCGGCTGCTCCGGAAGTTGTAGCTCCTGTTGCAGAAGAGGTAGTAACAAAGCCAGCAAAGTTAGTACTAGTTGATGTTGTTGATGCATGAAATTGACAATTATCAAATGTATTATAATCTGCATTGTTAGTTAGCCAAACTGCCCACCCATATTGTGCAGGAGTAGTTAACTCTCCTAATGCTTTAACTATTAAGTTATTAACTATTACATAATCAGTTCCGTTAAATTTTAAAGTAGCACGTTCGTTGGTATTTGATGATAAAAATTCTAGCGTATTGCCATTACCATTAATAGTTAGCGTATTAACTGCACTACTGTTTAGTGGCTGTAAAAAAGTAACCTGTTCGGTATATGGACCAGTACCTGCAACAACATTAACAATTACAGGTCCACCAAGACCTCCAGTGTTTATTGCAGATGCAAATGCTGTAAAACTATTATAATTAGTTCCAGCAGTTGGTTGTGTTTTATCAATAGTATATGTTCCTGAAAGCAAACTACTTGGCGTAGTAAAGTTATATGGACCTGCCCATAAACTTTTATCACCACCTCCGCAATTGGCACGAACATAAAAAGTGTAATTTGTTAATGTTGTTAAACCAGTAATATTATAATTTGCAGAGGTTAAACCACTTACAGTAGGTGTTGTTGAAGCATTCGGTGGAACAGGCAATGAAGCAGCCAAACCGTAATATATATCCCATAATGTTTCAGTTCCTCCTGCAGTCCAACTCATGTTGGCTGAAGCTGGAGTTAAACTTCCTGCAGATATATTTGTAGGAGGTAAACATGTAGCTACCTGACCTGTAATTTGTATATTGGCTCTGTCGGAAGTTGTAGGAAGTGTTGCTGCTAATGTTGTACCACAAGCAACTTCTGTATCACTTCTAAAAGAACTCGCCAAATTTCCAGTAGTTGTTGTGAAATAAACTGAAGCATTTTGAGTATAAGCTCCTGGTATTAATGTAAAGCAAACATCAATCAACAAATTAGAAGTTCCATCCCATGCAATAGGAGTTGATAAAGTGTGTGTATTCCAACCAATTACTGGCATAAAATCAAGATTTGTCCAAACAGTTGTATATCCTGCAGGATCAAATGTTGTTGTTAATGCTGAAGCTGTTGTTTGCTTTGCCGAAATTGTAAAATTAGGCATAGATGAACATGTGTTTAAATTTGCAACATTAAATGCAATTGCAGTAATATTACCTGACACCAATCCAGCAGCAGCCAATTCTGAAGCCAAATACAAATATTGAACCCTATGATTCTTATAATAAGTTCCATAAGGCGTTGGATGCACGGTGGTACTATTTGAAGAAGTACCAGTACCAATAGTAATGGTACCCTGTGCATTAACGTAAAAATTTGTCCCGAATACTATCATCAGGAACAAGAAAATAATTTTCTTTGTCATAATAAAAAAATTAATTAGTACTAAAAATATTTAAATAAATAAAATTTTCTCATCTAATAATGAAGTCATTATCTTACAAAAAAACATCAGTAAATGTATTATTTACAATTTTTTTTTATTGCAAAAATCAAATTCATTTTAGGCGGTAAATTTACTAAAAATTTTTACTAAAATTTAGCCTAAACAAAATTTAACAATATTTTATCATTAATTTTTCTCATTTATCGAATAATAATTTTAAAAAACTAAATATTTTATATTTAAAGATTTTTACTTATTTTTGCTTTTTTAAAACAAATTTAAATCAAAGAACTAAACAACACATTTAAGAATGAATAGTGATTTTGAAAAAACAAAATGCCTAATTATTGGCTCTGGTCCTGCTGGTTATACAGCGGCTATATATGCAGCTCGTGCTGATTTAAAACCAATTGTGTATCAAGGATTACAACCTGGCGGGCAATTAACTATTACAACTGAAGTTGAAAACTTCCCAGGTTATCCTGAAGGGATTACTGGACCAGAAATGATGGAACAATTAAAAAAACAAGCCGAAAGATTTGGAACTGAGGTAAGATGGGGAATTGTTACTGAAGTTGACTTTTCTGAAAAACCATACAAAATTACAGCAGATGATGGTAAGAAAATTTTAGCTGAAACCGTTATTATTGCAACTGGGGCTTCAGCTAAATGGCTGGGTATTGAATCCGAAAAAAAATACAACGGACAGGGCGTATCTGCTTGTGCTACTTGTGATGGTTTCTTTTATAGAGGTAAAGATGTTGCAATTGTAGGGGGCGGAGATACCGCAGCAGAAGAAGCTACCTATTTGGCCAAATTATGCAACAAAGTTTTCATGATTGTAAGAAGAGACGAATTAAGAGCTTCAAAAGCAATGCAGGAAAAAGTATTTAACACGCCAAATATTGAAGTACTTTGGAATCATTCAACTAAAGAAATATTAGGGAATTTTTCAGGAGTAAATGGGGTATTACTTACCAATAACAAAACTGGTGAAGAAAAACAAATTGATATTCATGGCTTTTTTGTTGCAATTGGGCACTCACCTAACACAGAACTATTTAAAGGTCAAATCAACTTAGATGAAATGGATTATATCATTACTACTCCCGGCTCAACAAAAACCAACATAGAAGGTGTTTTTGCAGCAGGAGATGTTCAAGATCATCATTATCGACAAGCAATTACTGCCGCAGGAAGCGGTTGTATGGCTGCTATTGAAGCCGAAAGATTTCTTTCTTCTAAATAATTTCAACAAAATCGCTTTTAAACAGCGATTTTGTTTTACTAATTTTTTTATATTGCATGGATCAACAAAATTCTAACAATCAGTTTCATGGGAAATGGGTAAAAGAGTCATTTTCTTCAGAAAAAAAAAGAAAATATAAAATTAAAAAGAAAAAAACTAAAAAAAGTTTTTTTAGTTCATTATTAAGTGGATTTATTAATCAAATAAAAGCAATTACTAATGAACTATTTTCGCCATACAAAAAAAAAGAAGACAACAAAAAAAGCAATCGTAAAAAAAACATTTTCAAAACTTTATCAAACAGATCTATAATATTAAAAGCATTACAAAATTCTATAAAAGATATATCTAAAATTATTTATAACATCAGAAAAAAATTACAACTAAAAAAAAGAGAAATTAGGAGATCAGAAGTTTTAATACAAAAAAAAATAAAACAAAAGAAGAGAGAAGAATTTATCAATGCACTCAAAAATATTATTTTTTTAAGATTTATTTTTAGTCCACAAAAAAAGAATATTAGTAGGGATGCGTTGAAAATTAATAAAAAATTAAAACAAAGAAGAAAGCTTAACCTAATCAGTACTCTTAAAAATATATTTTCTCTTAATTTTCTTTTTGTAAATAATAGGAATTTAAGCAAAGATTCATTGATAATTAATCAAAAGCTTAAAAAGAAAAGAATTGATAATTTCAAAACAAGATTAAATAGATTATCTCAATTTAAATTTTCTGCAAAAAGAAGAAGTATTAGTGAAAAAATGCATCAAAGAGAAGTTAATGAAAAAAGGAAGAAACGCATTAATCAAATGATTTCTGATTTAAAAACTTTTCCGAGAAGAAGCCTTGTAAAAATATTTAGCTTTTTTAAAAACATAGCTAATTACATTATTAATATCAAATCAAAATTTAAAGAATTACAAGTAAATATTGCTCGTATTAATTCTGATAAAGAATTAAAAACTAGGTTTATCTTTACTTATTCAAACTCCTCATTAGCTTTTTTAACTACATTTTTCTTAGTCTTTTTTACAAATCAGATAATAACATCTTTACTTTGTACATCTTACTCAATTCCAATTGTTCTTTACTATTTTGATATTATATATCAAGTAGGCCCCTACTCTACCCTATGGAATCGTTTCAATATATTAATTATCAATGGATCAGCACCATTTTTTTCACTTTTCTTATCAGTTCTTTTTTATAGATTATTCAAATTATCAAAAAATAGATTTAAATACTTGAGAATTTATCTATTATGGGGAATGATAAATTCATTTATTTTCTTTTTCGGTGCATATATTGTAGGAGCAATTACTCGTTCTGGTTTTGTATATTTTACTGAATGGCTTTTCTTTAGCTATATGTTTGATATCGAAGAAATTATTTTTATCGTTTGTTGTTTAATTGCATTAATATCTATTGGTTATTTTTCATCAGATTTCTTTTTATCAACAGCGGATAACAAGGATTTAATATCATTTAAGAATAAAAAATATTTTAAATTTGCTCACATTTTTTTACCTTGGTTAACGGGTATCATCATATTAAATATTTACAATATTCCCAATATTACAGTTTATAACAATCTTATTTACAGCTCTATTCTACTAGTTATTATTCCAGCCATGTTTGATTATCAAAACTATAAAACGCAACAAATTGTAATTATAAAGACCAAACAAAAATACAGTTTTCTTAAGTGGAATATTATTGTTTCACTTATCCTAATAGTATTAATCAGATACATGCTAAATGATGGCATTTGGCTCAATTAACTTATAAATATTTATGAAAATTATAATAATTAATGGACCTAACCTGAATCTTTTAGGGAAAAGAGAACCTCATATCTATGGAAATATGGATTTTGAAAGCTACTTTGAAATATTGAAGAAGGAATTTCCTCAAATATCATTAGATTATTTTCAATCGAATATTGAAGGTGAAATAATTAATAAGATTCAAGAAACTGGCTTTATATACGATGGAATTATCTTAAATGCAGGAGCTTATACTCATACTTCAATAGCAATTGCTGATTCGATTGCAGCTATAAAAACCCCAGTTATTGAAGTACATATTTCAAATATTTTTGCCAGAGAGGATTTTCGTCAAATTTCGTTGCTTGCTAAAAACTGCATAGGGAGTATTAGTGGTTTTGGTCTAAAAACTTATCAACTGGCTTTATTCAGTTTTATTTCGTAAACAATTCGGTTTTTAACTGACTAAATAACTGCTTTTTGCGAACATAATGTTCCCAAACAATATTGCTATTATAAATATTTGAAACATTTTTCTGATTAATATTTTTTCTCTTTTTATAATTCTGTCTTAACGATAAATAAAAACTGAAATGAGCTTTTACAACAGCTCCTAAATCTTTAAACCCACCTTCGCTTAGAAACTTCAATCCAGCAACAAAATCAAGCAAAAGTCTTAAAGTGAATACTTTCAGAAGTCTTTCTGATGGCAGATTTTTATATAATAAATAAAAATTATTCCTAAAATTCAAATACGTTTTCCTTGAATTATTCTTAGGCAAAGTTCCCCCACCAACATGATATACCTTTGAATCAGGGCAATACATTATTCTATAGCCTTCATTTTTTAAACGCCAACAAAAATCAATTTCTTCCATATGAGCAAAAAAATCATTATCCAATCCACCATATTTATGATATAAATCAGCTTTTACAAACATAGCGGCACCTGTTGCCCAAAACACTTCACAAATATCATCATATTGTCCGTTATCCACTTCTAATTCCTGAAAAATTCTACCTCTACAAAAAGGATAACCATATTTATCAATAAAACCACCAGCAGCACCAGCATATTCAAATTTAGTAGGCTCATAAAAAGATAATAATTTAGGCTGACAAACCCCTATTCTTTTATCAGTTTCCATTAGATTTATAATGGGTTTAATCCAATTTTCTGTAACTTCTATATCAGAGTTTAACAATACATAATATTCAGCATCAACTTGCGATAAAGCATCATTATATCCTTTTGAAAAACCTCCATTCTCTTTGTTTTTAATAATTCTGATATCAGGATAATTCTTTTGCATAAAATCAATTGAATCATCAGTTGATGCATTATCAGCAATTATTATTTCTGCATCTTCTTTACTATATTTAATTACTGAAGGTAAAAATCTTTCAAGAAATTTACGACCATTCCAATTTAAAATTACTACAGCTGTTTTTGTCATTTAGTTTATTCTTTTATGTTTCCATCTTCTATGCGACCATAACCAATTTTCTGGATATTCTAGAATTAAATTTTCTAAAGCTCTTACGTACATTTCTGATATTTCACCCAATTTGCTTTGTTTTACTTCATCTGTTAACAATTCAAATTCAAGAACATAATTGCTTCTTTTTTTACGAATGATTCGTAAGAAAACGACAGCAAAACCTAGACTTTTCGACATTTTTTCTAATCCAGTAAAAAAAGCCGTTTCCTGATTTAAAAAATTAGTCCAATGATTATCCCCATCTCTAGAAGGAGATTGATCACCCAAAATAAAATTAAGAGTGAGCTTTTCCTTATTTTCGATGAAACGACGATAAGCTTGCTGAGAAGCTAATAATTCCAAACCAAAACTGCCCCTTATTTTTTTAATATAATTATCAAAATATATATTTTTTTGAGGTTGATAGATTGCAAATACTTTATGTTTACATATCAATGGCAAAACCATTGCAGCAAGCTCCCAACTACCTGTATGTCCGCATGCTAAAAATACACTTTTATTATTTTTATATAAATTTTCGAGTAATTCAATGTTTTTAAATTCGAAATGTTTTAAAAAATCTTTTTCATTCATTTTCGAAAATTTTAGCGATTCAATAATTAAATCTGCCATAATTCTCATATATTTCTTATGCAGTATTTTTATTTCTTTTTCGCTTTTTTGTGGAAAAGAATTTTTAAGATTCTGAATAACAACATCTTTTCGATATTTTACGACATAATTTAATATTAAGAATAAAAAATCAGACAATAAATACAAAAATGATAAAGGCATTACAGATATCAATTTTTCGAAAAACAAAAAAGTATAAAAACCTAATCTTTTCATTTTCAAACTCAAAGTGTATATTAAAATAATATACAAAAATAGCTCATTATTTGAATAATGAGCTATTTTTGTTTATTGTTTTTTAAAAAAATTACATTAACTATCTTGGATTTTTATAATATTCACCAGCACGAGTTCCTCTTGAATTTCTTGAATCATAATCATTCATTGCATTTCCTCTCGAAAGTTTTGATTCCCAATCAGGATCATTTATTTCGCCTATTGCATTTGAGTGAAATAATTGATAATCACTTAATGCCAAATTGGCATTGGCAAATACAAACTTTCTATTAGACTGATTTTTAAGTTTATAATAATGCCATATTTGATAAGGAACTGTTCCCCAGCCTTCATTTAATCCACTACTTGCATCAAAAGACTTATCAACAATTTCATCTGGCGAACCATATTCTAAATAAACACGACCTCTATCTGTATCATAACCTCTTTTTACTTTTGTGCTATACTTACTATTTACAACCTCAACTTGTTTTTTGTATGCTATCCATGCATTTTCAGGATCGGTAGCATTGCGTTGCAACCAGAAATTGAAAAAATATTGTTGCATCAATTGTAAATCAGCATTTTTTAGTTTTTCGTTTACAAATATTCTTTCCATCTCAGTGCTAATTGGATACAATGAACGGATATGATCATCTAATATCATTTTATCTGAATATTTTGAAGCAAATGTTTCTTCTACCGAAAGGGCAGCTATGTCTTTAATTTCGAACTGTATGCTTGGCTTACTTCTTTGAAAAAATATTTTATTAGCTGACAACACTTTATTTGTTTTATCTCGTGCTTCAATTACCAAATTATAGTTGCCTGAAGGTAATTTTGAAATATCAAATTCGCCAAATAACACATTTACTTCTTTGGTGTTTTCTCTTTTCTTCTTAACCAATGAAGTGATTGTTTTCATACTTTCAAACGATTCTATAAAATACGAAACCAAATAAGCATCATCTTTTCCTAAAACAGAAGCAGAATTATAAATTTCGGCATAAAAAGTAAGCTTATCCATTTTTTCTGGATAAAAATCAGATACATAAGGAATTAAATCATATCCACTTTTTGTTATTATACTTGGAGTAATTGACTTTTTGAAAGATTCTACCAATTCTATACCTGAGATATTCACTTGATTTTTAGGATAGTCAATGGTAATTTCATCTTTTACTTTAAACCCGGATTGATTACTGTTTTTATCACCAATTAATAGTTCCATTGTATATTTACCATCTGCCAATGCAAAGCGCTGTTGATCAACAAAATTAAAGTTAACTTTATTTGTATCCTCAACTTCTTGACTAAACAAATCATATTTTTTAAAATCTTTTATGGTGTCATTTTGCTTAAATATAAGCGTAATTTGAATTGTAGCCTGATATTTTCCATTTTGATTTTTTACAAAATTCACACTTTTGCCATATACCGACAAATAAGTTTCGAGATACGAACCTTGCTGGGGCGAATAAAAGCTTGAATAGGTTAGAAATGCTTGTAGTTTTTTCGCACTTACTTCACTGATATTCAGAAGAGAAAAATTTGCTAATAAAAACAGAAAGAATAAAAACTTTTTCATTTTATTTGATATTAAAAAACTATACAAAATTAATAATTAATTGATAAGAAAACTAAGAAATCAGTTAAAGGTTGATATTTTGAAGTATTCGGTTTGATTTTTAATCATAACTAAGGCTGCTTTTGCCGGTAATAGGAATTTTCTCGCCCAAAAATCTTGGTTTTTTGTTTATTTGCACTTCGGCAAAAGCTTTTACTTTCGCAAGGGTTTCGCGCATTTTAAGTCGAACCAACGAATAATAATTTTGCCTGTCGGCTGTTATACCATAAGCTTTTATTCCTTTGCTACGTGCAATATAAACCGCTCTGGACAAATGAAATGCTTGTGTTACAATAATTGCATTATCAATTTCAAAAACATCTTTAGCTCTTACCATAGTGCTATAAGTATCAAAACCTGCATGATCGAGAAAAATATCTTCGGTTTTTATTCCTTTTGCTAAAAGGTAGTTTTTCATGCTGTTGACTTCATCGTAATTTTTCTGGCCATGATCGCCGCTTAAAAGAAATCTCTTTATTTTTTGATGTTGATACAACTCAATTGCCACATCCATCCGATCTTTCAGAAAGCTAGATGGATAACCCGTTTTTGACACCATAGCTCCCAAAACTATGGCGGTGTAACATTCAGGAACTTCTTCTACTTTTGTATAAATGTATTTTTTACTTTGATTATTTACATAAGTATTGATGAAAATAAAAGTTAGAATCATCAATAGTATAATTGTGATAAGGTATTTTTTAAACTTGATAATTTTTCTGATGATTTGCATTGTTTTTATTATGTTTTTCAATTAAATAAGGCTACAAACTTATAAAATCAATTAGTTAATAAACCTTATTTTTGATTAAATATTGTTAATACACAAAAATTTACAAGGAAACACGTTACAATAATCGACATATAGTGTTTACGCTAACTTATTTATATCACTAATGCCAACAACAAAATATTGAAAATCATCCTTTGTATCCGTTCAAACGATCAGATAAAGTGCTTAAACTTACCCAAATGCTCAATTCCATTCCATTAGATAAACTTACAGCTATTAAAAATATGATAAAAAATCGAAATTGAAAAATAAGTATTCTGTAAAAAAAATATTACTTTTGTATCTGAATATTGAAAATTAATACATTATGCACAAAA
>CAZWRD010000084.1:0-13831 GCA_964636105.1 uncultured Bacteroides sp. | reverse complement strand
TATAAATTTAGTATTAAATTTAAAATTTTAATTGCTATTTTCTTAGTAAATTTGAAGTTAATAACCCTATTTTTGTCAGGAAATAAATTAATACAGGCAATTCAAATACGATTCCCATCGAAAGAGTTAGTATGGTTAATATTGAGATATAGGAAGATATTGTAATCATATTCTGGATATCAGAACTAAGCTGATAAGTTGCTAAGAAATTGATTGTTAGAGGTGCAACCAAATAGTATCCAAATAAAACCCCAAAAACAAAAAGTAAAGTAATATAAAAAATAATACCTCTTGATGAATTTAATTCTTTGTCAGAAAGTGCTGGTTTTACAAACAGCCACAGTTGAAAAGCCATAAATGGAAAGCTTAATATAATACCTGAAATTAACGATATCATCAAATGATATCTAAATTGCCCTCCTAGTTCTGTATTTATTAAACTTACTTTAAATGCTTCAAAACAAAATCCATCAATACCCAAATTTTGACCAATATAACAAAAGGCTCTATAAGTGAAAAAGTCTGTGTTTCCGGGCAGAAGAATTATTTTGTTGAATACAAAGTCTTTATATATAAATGCCAAAATACTGAAAATAAATATAGCAAGTATTGACCTGAATAAGTATTTCCTTAATACATCCAGATGACTCCAGAATGAAGAATCAGATTCCTTTTCTTTAAAAAATCCAAAAAGGTATTTTAGCATAAGCTATTTGTTACTAAGCTTTTATCGTTGTTTTGGCTGAAAAACTATTGTTTGGGTTTATCGTTAGATGAAGTTTCTTTTTTATTTGATTCAGATGTTTTGTCAACATCCAGATCATCATAAATTCCATCTTTGGCTTTTTTAAATTCATTCATTCCTCTTCCTAAGCCACGCATAAGTTGAGGTATTTTTGTTCCTCCAAAAAGCAATAATACAATCAGGGCTATAATTATAATTTCCTGACCACCAAACATTCCCAATATAATACTATTGAATATCATTTTATTTATTTTAGTGTAAATATAATTTTTTTTTACAGTTTTCAAAATTACAAAAAAATTATAATACTTTTCTTTTTCTTTCTTTTCTTTTTCGATTGGTATATGAAACAAAGATGTGTTTGTTTTTGTTTTGTAATTGTTTTTTTACAATCAAGTTTTAAATTCATATTTTCAGCTAAATTTGCAAGCCAATTTATTTGTTTTATCAATCTATCAATTAATATTTAATAATCAAAAAATTAGTAAAATAACTTATGCAAAACACTTTTTTTAACGATAAAAATTTAAAATTTAGTGCTGCAATTCTTGCCGGTGGAAAAAACTCACGTTTCAACGGAATGAATAAATCTTTTTTATTGGTTGATAATCAGTATATTATTGATAGGATAATTGATGTTTTGAAAACTATTTTCAGCGAAATTATTATTGTTTCTAATACACCAGAAGCTTATTCTAATTATCAGAATTTCAAAGTTGTAAGTGATTATTATCAGGAAATCGGACCAATAGGCGGAATTCATGCGGCTTTAAATTCAATATCAAATCCTTATGTTTTCATTGTTTCCTGTGATATGCCATTTTTGAGCAATGAACTGATAATAAAACAACTAAACTCACATATAGAAAGTGGAAAAGATATTACAATTCCTTTGATTAATGGACTAATGGAACCTCTTCATGGGATTTATAGCAAAGCTAAATTACCTGAATTGGTCAATTTTATTGAGAATACAAAAAAATTTAAAATTATTGGCTATTACGATTTTGTAAAAGTAAATTTTTTTGACATACCGCATTCTGATTTAAAATTCTTTACAAATATCAACAAACCTGATGATTATGAATTGATTGTGAATGCTAAGAAATAAAACGATTCTTTTTAAAATTTATTTTCATGAAAATTTTCAATTTATTGTTTTTATTTTTTGTAAATTTATGCTTTCAAAAATTTAGCCAATTATAATGACTGAAGAAATTTTATCTAAACATAAACAGCAGAAAGACAGCTTGATGCAAATATTGCATGAGATACAGGATTCTCATCCTCAGCAATATTTACCAGAAGAAGACTTATTGAAAGTTGCTAAGTATTTGAATATTAGTATGAGTTCGGTTTATGGTGTGGTTACCTATTATTCCATGTTTTCTGTAAAACCTCGTGGTAGATATATTATCAGATTATGCCAATCACCCGTTTGTGATATGCTTGGATTTCAGATGATTGCTGATAAATTGAAAAGTTTATTACAGATAAACTTCAACGAAACTACTTCTGATGGCCTTTTTACTCTTGAAAATAGCGAATGTCTGGGATTATGCGGTAATAAACCTTCGATGATGATTAATAAAGAGGTTTATACTGGATTAAATACCGATGTAATTGAATTGATAATTAACAATATACGTAACGAATCGAAATAGCTGTGATAACTGAAACCAGAATTGCTTTAAAAAATTTGGGGAAAATTAATCCTGAAAGTATAGATGACTACATTTTTCATGGTGGTTATCAGTCTATTGCTTTGGCATTGGACTTGCAGCCAACTGAAGTAATTGATGAAATTGAAAAATCAGGTTTAAGAGGAAGAGGAGGAGCTGGTTTTCCAACCGGAAGCAAAAACAGATTTACGGCATTGTCTTGTGAGGATTGTGAGCGTTTTATTGTTTGCAATGCTGATGAAGGTGAACCTGGTACTTTTAAAGACCGGATTATCATGTAAAATGATCCTCATCTTTTAATTGAAGGAATGTTGATAAGTGCTTATGGAGTAGGAGCTTCAAATGGTTTTATTTACATTCGTGGCGAATATGATTTATCTATAAAAAGACTTCAACAAGCCATAGAATCAGCTTATTCACGAGGTTTTTTGGGCAAGAGAATTATGAAAAGCAATTTTAATTTCGATTTGGAATTAAAGTTGGGTGCCGGTTCTTATTTGTGTGGCGAAGAACTTACACTATTGGAATCATTGGAAGGGAAAAGGGGTTATCCAAGAATTAAACCTCCGTTTCCTGCTGAAAAGGGATTATTTGGCAAACCTACATTGATTAATAATGTAGAAACATTTACGCACTTCCCTTCAATAATTGCAAATGGTGCCGAATGGTATAGCAGATTGGGGACAGAGAAAACCAAAGGAACTAAAATATTTACAATTAGTGGCAGCGTTAATAATCCCGGTTTTTGTGAAGTCGAATTAGGTGTCAGCTTACATTCTTTGATTTTTGATTTTGCAGAAGGGATTAAAGAAGGCAAACGATTTAAAGGTGCTTTGCTTGGCGGAGCTGCCGGTACATTTGTTGATTCTTCGATGCTAGACGCTGTAATGGGTTATGATAAACTGAAAGAAAGAGGTGCAACTTTGGGTTCAGGTGCTATTATTGTATTTAATGAAGACCAATCTGTTTATGATTTGTTATACAGTATTTTAAAATTCTTTAAACACGAATCTTGTGGGAAATGCGTCCCATGCAGAGTTGGTACTTCTCAAATTTTATTGTTGATGGATAAACTGAAAACCGATTCTGATAAAAAAGAAATTTTAAAAGAAATTTTGCATCAATCAGAAATGATGGCAAAATCTTCATTATGTCCATTAGGACAATCACCTGTTTTACCTGTTAAAAGTGCTATCAGGTATTTTGAAAATGAATTAATTAATATTATATAACTTTTAAATTTAGGAATTATGTTTGGAAATATGATTGGTAAATTAAAAGAAGCTGAAGGTCTTATGGAAGAGACCAAAGCTCGGATGGAATCTATTTATGTGAATGCTGAAGCAGAAAATGGAATGGTTAAGGTAATTATGAATGCCAATAAAAAACTTAAAGATATCAGTATTGACAATAGTTTGATGAATATAGACGAAAAAGAAAGACTAGAAGAGTTATTAATAGTTGCTCTAAATAAGGCCATGGAAAAAGCTGATAAAATTTTTGCGACTGAAATGCAGGGAATGTCAAAAGGACTTTTTCCGAGTTTTCCTTTTTTGTTTTAAAACTTTAAATTGCTCAAATGCCTGATAACGTAAAGATTACTATAGATGGGAAACTGATTGTAGCTGAAAAAGATGCAAATTTGCTTCAAGTTGCAAAAGAAAATGGAATTCAGATTCCGAGCTTGTGCTATCACAAAAAGCTAAGTCCTACGGGAGCCTGTCGTTTATGTTTGGTTAAAATTGCCGGAAATAACGGATTAATAGCTTCATGTACAGTAAAGGTAAAAGATGGTATGCAAATAACGGCTTTTGATGAAGAATTAGAATCATTACGTAAGTATCTGCTTGATTATTTGGTTTCCGAACATAACGAAGATAACGACAATACCTATTATGATGAGTTTTTGGAATTGCTAAAAAGATATAAACTTGATGATAAGCTAAATAGAAAGTATCCATCAGTAAATCATTTGTTTAATTCAAAAATTGATGATACTTCACCCGTTTTAACCTACGATTCCTCAAAATGCATCAAATGTTTCCGTTGTATAAAAGCATGTGAAGAAGTTCAAGGGAAAAATGTTTTATCTTTTACAGATAGAGGTATTTCATCTCTTATTATTGGTGGTTTTGGTGTGTGGAATCAATCTGAATGTGATGGCTGTGGCGAATGTGTTCAGCTTTGTCCTACAGGTGCATTGGTTGAAAAACCTCATCGTAATGAGTTAAATATCAAAAATATAGACAGGAAGGTTAAAACAACTTGTCCTTATTGTGGCGTAGGCTGCCAAATTGAACTATGGGTTCAAAATGAAAAGATACTTCGATCAGTTGGCGTTGAAAATGTAATGCCTAATGATGGCAGATTATGTATTAAAGGGCGTTTTGGCTATGATTTTATTCAGAGTAATGAACGTTTAACCCACCCTTTAATCAAGAAAAATGGTAAGTTTGAAGCGGCCAGCTGGGACGAAGCCCTTGATTTAATTGCTTTTAAATTTAATGAAGTAATTCTAAAATATGGAAATGAATCATTAGCAGGTTATTCTTCTGCAAAATGCACTAACGAAGACAATTACATTTTTCAGAAGTTTATCAGAACTGTTTTTGGAAACAATAATATTGATTATTGCACTCGTTTGTGCCATGCCTCAACAGTTACAGCCATGTTACGTTCTATTGGCGATGGAGCAGGGAGTAATTCAATTGAAGATTTTGAAACTACAGATTGCCTGTTGGTAACAGGAAATAATATTATTGAAACTCACCCTATAACGGCAACTTACGTAAAACGTGGAATTGCCAAAGGAATGCAGGTAATTATCATCGATCCCAGATGGACTCCATTGGTAAAATATGCAAAATTATGGTTGCAGCCTCGTTTAGGTACCGATGTAGCTTTACTCAATGGTATGATTCATCATATCATCCATAATGATTTGATTGACAAGTCGTTTATTGAAAATAAAGTAGATAGAGCATGGGAAGCGTTTGAAGAATTAAAAATACTTACGGATAGTTATACAGCTGAATATACCGAAGAAATTACAGGTGTTCCAAAAGAAAAAATGATAGAAGCTGCCCGAATTTATGCGGTTTCACCAACTTCGATGATTGCTACCGGAATGGGTATGAGTCAGCAAGTTACAGGTACTAATAATGTTTTTTCTTTAATAAATATGATGCTGATTTGCGGACAGATTGGCAAAGAAAGAGCTGGCATTGATCCTCCCAGAGGACAAAATAATGTACAAGGTGCAACTGATGTTGGGGCTTCTCCAATAAATTATCCTGGTTATATTCCAATCGGAAACGATGAAAACAGAAGGAAAGTTGCAGGTATTTGGGGAGTACCTTTTGAATCACTTTCTGCAAAACCCGGTTTAACTACAGTTGAAATTGCCAAGGCTGCTTATGATGGTAAAATCAAAGCATTATATATAATGGGTGAAAATCCGATGGTTACTGATCCCAATCTGAATCATGTAAAAGATGCTTTTAAAAAACTTGATTTTGTGGTAGTTCAGGATATTTTCCATACTGAAACTACTGCTTATGCTGATGTAATTCTTCCTGCTGCCAGTTTTGCAGAAAAAAACGGAACATTTGTAAATAGTGATCGTAGGGTGTTGAGGGTAAGAAAAGTAATTGATTCACCTGGTTTAGCCCGACAAGATTGGCAGATTATTCAGGAAATTGCAAAACGTATGGGTAAACCTATGAAAGATTTTGCCAATGAATCGGAAATATTTAACGAAATTGCTTCTGTAACACCAATGCTTGCCGGAATTCATTACGAACGTATTGAAGATGAAGGTATTCAATGGCCATGCCCTGATGCGGAGCATCCCGGAACAGCTACTTTATTTCTTGAAAGGTTTAATACACCTAACGGTAAAGCTAAATTAAATCCTGTAGATTATATAGTCCAAAATGAAAAGGTTAACAGTCAATATCCCTTTTTGCTTAATTCTGGAAGAATATTGTATCAATACCATTCTGCTACCATGTCGCGTAAGAATGATTCACTTAACGCTTTTGCTAACGAATCATATGTGTTGATGAATTCTTCGGATGCATATAAGAAGAATCTACAGGATGGAATTAAAGTAAAACTGATTTCTGCTAGAGGCGAATTGCAAACTACACTTCGTATTAATGATGAAGTGCTTGAAGGAGAGTTGTTTATGCCATGGCATTTCAGCGAATCATTGGTAAATAATCTTACTCGTGATGAGTTAGATCCACATTCAAAAATTGCACCTTTTAAGTTGAGTGCATGCAGAGTGGAAAAAGTATTTTAAATGATATGATAATGAAGCTGTCTAAAAAGCTATCCTCCTTTTAATCCTCTGCGAACCTTTGTGTAATTTGCAATTTGTTGTTATACTGAGGTTCACAGATGTTCGCATAGAAGCATAGAGTTGCTAAATCTTATTTTTTCACTTTTTAAACAGCCTTATATTCTGTAAATACTTGATGGATAAGATTTGCACTGCCTTTGTTCTTTTTTAATTTTAAACTTATAAAAATTATTCTTAATTTTGCAAACTATGGAAATAGTAGTAAGCGGCATCAGACCAACTGGCGATTTGCATTTAGGAAATTATTTCGGAGCGCTCCGTAACTTCTTGAAAATGCAACATGAAAACAATTGTTATTTTTTTATCGCCGATTATCATTCTTTAACAACACATCCAACACCTGAAGATTTGCATGGAAATGTAAAACGGGTTTTGGTAAATTATTTGGCAGCAGGACTCGACCCAGAAACTGCCTGTGTTTATATTCAAAGTGATGTTCCTCAGATAGCAGAGCTTTATCTGCTTCTAAATATGAATGCTTATGTGGGTGAATTAGAACGTGTTGCATCTTTTAAAGAGAAGATTCGCCGTCAACCTGATAATGTTAATGCTGGCTTGCTTACCTATCCTACACTTATGGCTGCTGATATCATTATACATCGTGCTCATAAAGTTCCTGTTGGAAAAGATCAGGAGCAACATTTGGAAATGACTCGAAATTTTGTAAATCGCTTTAATAGAATGTATAAGGTGGATTACTTTCCTGAGCCTACTGCCTATAATTTTGGAGAGGAATTAATAAAAATTCCGGGTCTGGATGGAAGTACCAAAATGTCAAAATCTGATAATGAAAATTCTTGTCTCTATCTAGGAGATAGCCCTGAAGCAATCCGTAAAAAATTGAAAAGAGCAGTTACAGATCAAGGACCTACTGAGCCAAATCAGCCAAAACCACAAGCTATCGAAAATATTTTTAATATTATGAAAGCTGTTTCATCACTTGATACTTATAATCATTTTTCTGATTTGTATAATAAATGCCAAATACGTTACGGTGATATGAAAGCCCAGCTTGCTGAAGACGTAATTCTTTTTACTGAACCTTTTCGTGAAAGAATTGCTGAGTTAAATGCTGATAATGATTATCTTAGGAAGATTGCAGCAAAAGGAGCTGAAAAAGCTTGCGAAAGTGCTTCGAAAACAGTAAAAGAAGTACGCGAAATAATTGGGTTTAAATCAATCTAAAAAAATTATTCCCTTATGGAAAAAAGAAATACCTCATCTGTAGTTTTTGAATTATTACTAAAAGTAGGAGTCGTCTTTTTCTTATTTTCAGTGTTTTATAATTTGTATCATTTAACTATTAAAGTTGACAATAATTTTTGGGAAACTACTTTGAAAGTAATTACTGTATTGATATTCTTTACTTTAAGTTTAATTGCATCTGCATTAAGACGTAAAAACTTTAGAAGTTTTGCATTTTTTGTAGTGTTTATAACCAGTTTCTTCAAAATCATTACTTTCATTGCAAACGAAGGATTTGATATTGAAGTAATTCCAGTATATATTTTGTTGATAATTATGTCGTTGTATATTTTATTTAAAGCATCAGAACATACATCATCACATCGTCGTTAAAAATAATAAAAATTGATAGAAACAGCAAAAAAGCAGGAAACTGCAGTTTTAATAGGCTTAATATATCAGCATCAGGATATTGAGAAAGTAAATGAGTATCTTGATGAATTAGCCTTTCTTGTAGATACAGCTGGAGGAGTTGCTGTAAAACGATTTGTTCAAAAATTGGAACGTCCTGATTCTCGTACATTTGTTGGAACAGGCAAATTAGCTGAAATTAAGGAATATATAGAAGCTGAAAAGGTAAATATAGCTGTTTTTGATGATGAGCTTAGCCCTTCTCAAATCAGAAATATTGAAAGAGAATTGAATTGTAAAATTCTCGACAGAACCAATTTGATTTTAGATATTTTTGCCAGTCGGGCTCGTACTTCTCATGCAAAAACTCAAGTTGAACTTGCTCAATACCAATATCTTTTACCTCGTTTAACACGTATGTGGACACACCTTACTCGACAACGTGGTGGTATGGGTATGCGTGGGCCTGGCGAAAAAGAAATTGAAACCGATCGTAGAATTATTCGAGATAAAATTACACTACTAAAAGAAAAACTCAAAGAAATTGATAAACAAAAAATTACACAGCGAAAACATCGCGAAGAAATGGTAAGAGTAGCTTTAGTTGGTTATACCAATGTAGGTAAATCTACTATTATGAATCTTTTAAGTAAATCTGAAGTTTTCGCTGAAAATAAGTTGTTTGCAACTCTTGATACTACAGTGCGTAAGGTGGTTATTGGGAATTTGCCTTTTTTACTTACTGATACAGTGGGTTTTATTAGAAAATTGCCTCATGATTTGGTTGAATCTTTTAAATCTACTTTAGATGAAGTTCGTGAAGCAGATATTCTTATACATGTAGTTGATATTTCGCATAATGGATTTGAAGAACAAATTGATGTAGTAACTCAAACTTTAAGTGAAATTAATGCTATTGATAAACCTTCGATATTATTATTTAATAAAATTGATGCTTATCAATATATTAAGAAAGATGCAGATGATTTAACTCCTGCTACAAAAGAAAATATGAGTTTGGAGGAATTACAGAAAACATGGATGGCAAAATTAAATAATCAAAGTATTTTTATTTCAGCAAAAAATAAGGAGAACATTGATTATCTGAAAGATTATCTGTATGAAGAGGTGAAAAAAATACATATAATAAGGTATCCTTATAACAATTTTTTATATTAATTCAGTTTTTTATACTTTAAGACAAAACTTATTATAATTTTGCCTTAAATAATTTATTTTAAAATGAATATAGTTATTGCAGGTGACGGAGAAGTAGGATTTCATTTAGCTAAATCTTTATCCTTTGAAAAACACAATATTACGATAATTGATCCAAATGAGGAACTTTTAAAGATGATTGAATCTAGTTCCGATTTATTAACCATTACTGGCGATTCTACTTCGGTTGCTGTTTTAGAAAGTGCTAATGTTTCCAAAGCTGATTTGCTAATTTCTGTTGTTCATAGCGAACATGTTAATTTGATGACATGTATATTGGGTAAAAAATTAGGTGCAAAAAGAACCATTGCCAGAATTAATAATATCGAATATCTAACAGAAGAAAACAAAGATATTTTTACAAATTTGGGTGTTGATTCATTGGTTTGTCCCGAACGAATTGCTGCTAAAGAAATTATCAATCTTTTAAATCAAACGGTTGCAACCGAAGTTTTTGATTTTTCGGAGGGTAAGCTTATGTTGTTTCTTATCAGATTAGATGAGCATGCTTTGGTTTTAAATAAAACATTGGATCAAATTGCAAAAGAATATTCTCATCTTGATTTTAGAGCTGTTGCCATTCATCGTAACTCTAAAACTATTATTCCCAAAGGGAATGATCAGTTTTTTAGTAATGATATGATATATGTAATAACAAAGCCTTCAGGAATGAATGAATTATTTAAACTTGGAGGCAAAACTCGAATTGATATCAAAAATATCATGATTGTTGGAGGAGGTAGAATTGGAAGGAAAACTGCCAGAAGTTTGGAAGAAAAAATTAATATAAAATTGATTGAATCCGATAAAGAAAGATGTTTTAAATTAACAGAAGATTTGCGTAAAACATTGATTATTAATGGAGATGCTACTGATATTCATTTGCTTGAGGAAGAAGGTATCAGAAAAATGGATGCTTTTATTGCAGTTACCAATCATACCGAAACTAATATTCTTACCTGTTTGCATGCACGTAAATATGGAGTAAAGCGTACAATTGCCTTGGTTGAAAATATAGATTATATTGATATTTCTCAAAATATTGGTATTGATACCATTATAAATAAAAAACTGATTACTGCCAGTTATATTGCTCGTTTTACGATGGATGCAATGGTTACTTCATCTAAATGCCTTAGTGGTATTGATGCTGAAGTACTTGAATTTGTAGTAAAGCACAATGCAGCAATTACAAAAAAACCAATTCAGAAAATTAATTTTCCTGAAGGTGTTATTGTTGGTGGTATTGTTAGAGGTGATGAAAGTTATATAGCAGTTGGAAATTTTCAGGTGCAAGAAAATGATAGAGTGGTTGTTTTTGCATTGCCAGAAGCCATTTCAAAAATTTCAAAAATTTTCCATTAATTAATTTTTTAAAATGAATTTTTCAGTTGTAGTCAGATTTATTGGTATTCTGTTAGTTATAGAAGGTCTATTTATCTTTACGGCTTTACCTTTTTCTTATTATTATGGTGGTGTTGATTTTAATGCCATTTTGATATCTGGACTAATAACTCTTTTTTTTGGTTTCCTTTTCAGAATTATTACCAATGATGTTAATGAAAAGAGTATAGGGAAAAGAGAAGGTTATATCATTGTAAGTTTTTCATGGATAATTATTTCAATTTTTGGGACTCTTCCTTTTATATTAACTAATTCAATTCCATCTTTTACTGATGCTTTTTTTGAAACCATTTCTGGATTTTCAACAACAGGAGCTTCTATTCTTACTGATATTGAGGTTGTTCCTAAAGGTGTGTTGTTTTGGAGAAGTATGACACATTGGATAGGAGGTATGGGAATTATTGTATTAACAGTTGCAATATTGCCATTTCTAGGAATTGGTGGAATGCAGCTATTTAATGCCGAATCTGCAGGGATTACTACAGATAAATTACATCCCCGAATTACAGAAACAGCTAAAAGATTATGGGGAATTTATGTCTTACTAACTGCCATTCAAACGGTATTGTTATTACTCGGAGGAATGAATTTGTTTGAATCTCTTTGCCATGCTTTTGGCACTATGGGTACAGGTGGTTTTTCGCCAAAAAACACGAGTATTGGACAATATTCACCTTATATTCAATATGTTTGTATCATATTTATGATGTTAGCATCAACAAGTTTTACTTTACATTATTTTGCACTTAAAGGCAAATTAAAAAAGATTTATAAAAATGAAGAATTCAGATTGTTTCTTACTATTATTTTGGGATCTTCTTTAATTATTTCATTTTTCTTATTTTTTGATAAATATAATCAATATAATGATTTTGAGAAAGCTTTCAGAGATTCCTGGTTTACAGTTTCTAGTATTGTTTCATGTACAGGTTTTGTTACTGCTGATTATATGAAATGGTCACCATTTTTATGGTTTTTTGTTTTCTTATTAATGTTTAGCGGTGGTTGTGCTGGTTCTACTACTGGTGGTATTAAGGTTATCAGACATTTATTGTTACTTAAAAATGCATCAATGGAGTTTAAACGTTTATTGCATCCTTCTGCTGTTTTACCTGTTAGATTAGATGGAAAGCCTGTGCATCAGGATATTATTTTTAATGTTTTGGCTTTTTTTATGATGTATATTATTATATTTGCTGTTTCATCGTTATTCCTAAGTTTTACAGGTGTTAATCCTGTTTCTTCAATGGGTGCTGTAGCAACTTGTATGGCAGGTATTGGTCCTGGTTTAGGTGATGTTGGTGGTCCTGCAACTAATTTTTCTATGGTTCCATTAATGGGAAAATGGATTTTATCGTTTATGATGCTTATAGGTCGTTTAGAGATATTTACAGTTTTTATTCTTTTTGCACCTTCTTTCTGGAAGAGATAAATTAATTTCTTATGAATCAATTTGATGTAATTGTAGTTGGAGGAGGTGCGGCAGGATTAATGGCTGCCGGAAAAGCAGCAGAAATGGGACGAAAAGTTCTTTTGCTGGAAAAAATGAGCCAACCCGGACGTAAGCTAAGAATCACAGGAAAAGGCAGATGCAATCTGACTAATGTTTCTCCTATGCGTGAATTTTTAGAACATATTGGAGAAAATTCACGTTTTATGCGTCATGCTTTTTCTCAATTTTTTTCGCAGGATTTAATTGATTTTTTTGAAAAGAAAGGAGTGCCAATAACGGTTGAAAGAGGGCAACGTGCTTTTCCAAGTAGCGAATTGGCTCAAGATATTTTTTATGCTTTGGTAAAATGGGTTGAGAAAAACAGGGTCTTTGTAAAAAGAGAAGCTGCTGTTACAAAATTGATTACAGAAAATAATGAAATAAAAGGAGTGATAGCCAATAACATATCCTATTTTGCTGATAAAGTTATTTTAGCAACTGGTGGAGCGTCTTATCCTGCAACTGGTTCAACTGGTGATGGTTATAGGTTGGCTAAAAACCTTGGTCATACCATTACTGAAATTTGTCCTGCTTTAGTCCCTTTTGAAACCAAGGGCAGAATTGCTCAGCAACTGCAAGGGCTTAGTCTTAAGAATGTTAAGGCTAGTATTTGGATTGATGGAAAAAAGAAATTTGAGGAATTCGGTGAAATGATGTTTACTCATTTTGGCGTTACAGGTCCTATCGTATTGACTCTTAGTCGTAAAATTGCTCGAGAACTAAAAAATAAGCAAACTATTATATGTTCTATTGATTTAAAGCCTGCTTTAGATGATACAAAGTTGGATAACAGGCTGGTAAGAGATTTGAATGAACACGGAAAAATGAAATTTGGGTCTGTTACCCGTAAATGGTTGCCAGGTAAACTTTCGCAAATTAGTTGCGATTTACTAAAAATATCACCGCATAAGCTTTGTAATCAGATTTCTGCAGATGAACGTAAACAAATAAGAGTCTGGTTGAAAGATTTTCGTTTTGAAATTACAGGAACTCGCGATTTTGCCGAAGCCATTATTACTTCTGGAGGTATTGATTTAAAGGAAGTTGACAGCAAAACCATGCAATCAAAACTTATTAAAGGTTTATACTTTGCAGGAGAAGTGCTTGATTTAGATGCAGATACTGGTGGATATAATTTGCAAATTGCATTTTCTACCGCTTGGCTGGCTGCGATTAGTTAAATTGTAATTTATTTTATTATTTTTGTAAAAAAATAAATATGCATTCAAAATACGAAAATATCCGTTTAAATTACAAAATTTGGTTGGAAACTCAGGATGAACTCGGTATTTTAGGTGACGGTAAATGGCAGTTACTTAAAGCTATAA
>CAZWRD010000083.1:8630-13991 GCA_964636105.1 uncultured Bacteroides sp. | reverse complement strand
CGATGTACTGAGCGAAGTCGAAGTATTATTCAGTTATTCAATAACCATTAACCAATAACTTTTAACCTATGACTTTTAACCTATATCAAGTTTAATTAACGCAAAAATAGAATAATTTATTATATCCATATAATTTGCATCAACACCCTCAGATACTGATGTTTGACCTTTATTGTCTTCAATTTGTTTTAAACGGAACAACTTCATTAAAATAATATCAGTAAGCGAACTAACTCTCATATTTCGCCATGCTTCATCATAATCATGGTTTTTATTTTCCATCAAACCTTTTGCCACATTAATGTGCTTTTCGTAAAGAGAAACAGCCCTTTCAACACTTAATTCCAATTCGGAATCATAACCCAATTCTAATTGTATCAATGCTATAACTGAATAATTTACCATTCCAATAAACTCAGAAACTACACCTTCATCTATTTTTTGTATGCCTTTTTCTTCGATGCTTCTGATACGGCTTGCCTTAATATAAATCTGATCGGTTAATGAAGAAGTTCGCAAAATTCGCCAGGCACTTCCATAATCTTTCATCTTTGCCTCAAACAAATCTTTGCATTTTTTAATAATTGCTTCAAATTCTTGTGATGTTTTATTCATTTATTATTAGTATTTTAGCAAAATATTTTATGATTTTTTTATTATGTTTACATCTAAAATTTCAAGTGATAAAAATACAATATTTTCTTCAAAACAAAGCATAAATTGCAAAGGAAAATTAATTAGCTTAAATAAACCTTTGGTAATGGGAATTTTAAACATTACAGATGATTCTTTTTTTGATGGAGGAAAGCATAATTCGGAGAAAAACTGGCTGAATCAAACTGAAAAAATGCTTAATGAAGGAGCTGATATTATTGATATTGGCGCTGCATCTACCAGACCTGGAGCTAAATTAATTCCTATTAATGACGAAATAAAAACCATTAAAACAACTTTAAATTCAATAAGAAAAGAGTTTCCAGATATAATCATTTCAATTGATACTTATTATTCAAAAGTAGCCGAAATAGCTGTAAATGAAGGAGCTGATATAATTAATGACATTTCAGGTGGTGATATTGATAAAGAAATGATTGAAACCATTGCAAAATTAAAAGTTCCATATATCTTAATGCATATCAAAGGGATACCTGAAAACATGCAACTAAATACAAATTACAACAATATATTAGAAGAAATAATTTTGTATTTTTCTGAAAAAATAACAAAACTAAAACTACTGGGTATAAACGATTTAATTATTGATCCCGGTTTTGGATTTGGCAAAACACTCGAAGACAATTATAAAATTATGAGTCAACTCGATACATTTCATTTTTTCGAATTACCTATTTTAGTTGGAATTTCAAGAAAATCAATGATTAATAAATTACTCGACTTAAAACCAACAGAAGCATTAAATGGCACAACTGTTTTAAATACAATAGCTTTACAAAAAGGTGCCAAAATTTTAAGAGTTCACGATGTAAAAGAAGCCGTTCAATGCATTAAAATACATGAAATGCTTAACAAAAATTAATGCTTCTGATATTAAAAATAGAGTTTAAAATTGTAATTTTGCTAAAAAATCACGGAAAATGTTAGAACTTTTCATCATAAACTTTCCTAAGTTAAGATTACTCGATATTATTGATATTGTACTTGTTGCATATCTTTTTTACGAAATGTACAAACTAATCAGAGGTACCGCTGCTATCAATATTTTTATTGGTATCATTTCAATTTATCTGGTTTGGAAATTGGTAAAAGCACTTGAAATGGAACTTCTTACAGAAATTTTAGGTCAATTTATCAGTGTTGGGGTTATTGCTTTGATTGTAGTTTTTCAGCCCGAAATCAGAAGATTTCTTCTATTGTTAGGTACACCCGGTTTTATTAGCAAAACACCCAAAAGATTTTTGTTTTGGAAAATTGATATGAGTAGCGAAAATTTGCTTTCAATTGACACAATAATTCAATCATGCCAAAAAATGTCGCAAACATTAACAGGAGCACTTATTGTAATTGCAAAAAAGAATGAATTACAAACATTTAGCAATACCGGTGAGCATATTGATTCGAATATTACGGTACAGCTTCTTGAAAATATTTTTTACAAAAACAGCCCATTACATGATGGAGCTGTAATTATTTTTAATAACCGGATAAAAGCTGCACGATGTATTTTACCTGTATCAGGTAATCGAAATATTTCACATGACCTTGGCTTAAGACACCGCTCAGCATTGGGAATTACAGAACAATCAGATGCAATTGCAATAGTAGTGTCAGAACAAACCGGAAGCATTTCTTTTTGTAAAAAGGGAGAGTTAACACCTAATATCAAACCCTCTCAATTAAAAGATTTTCTGGAAGAAGAATTTAGCATGGGCAGCTAACTTCAATTTTCAAACCATCTTCTGCTAAAACAGTATTTTCAAATATCATTTTTGCTTCATCAAGCAAAGGAGTTAAAACTTCATACCTAGCTGAAAAATGTCCTATTAACAATTTGTGAGCATTTGATTTTAAAGCCATTAAAGCAGCTTCACTGGCTGTTGAATGAAATTTACTATGTGCTACTTCAACAAAATCATGTGCGAAAGTAGCTTCATGATATAATAAACTCACATTTTCAATATAAGAAATTGTATTTTCATCGTATAGCGTATCAGAACAATATGCATAAGATCTTAATTTATCTGCAGCAAAGGTAATTTCAGAATTTCTGAATAAAATCCCTTTTGCATTTACATAATCATGCCCCATTTTAATATTTTGTATTTCAGAAAAAGATGGAGATTCAGTTTTTATAAAATCCTTATTTATTTTCAATCCTGTATATTTCTCTTTTACAATAAATCCCCATGTTCTAACACTATGTTTCAACGGAAAAGAATAGACATCAAATGTTTTTGATTCTAATTCTAAAGATAATTTTTCGGGTACCAATTCATGAAATACTAGCGAATAAGACAAAACAGAATCAGAGACATTCAATTGAATTTCAATAATTTGTTTCAATTCTTTTGGCGCATAAATATGCAAATCAACTTTTCGTCCAAACAAATGATAAGTAAACAGCAATCCCATTAAGCCAAGATAATGATCTCCATGCAAATGGCTAATAAATATATGATTAATTCTATTGTTTTTAATATAAAATTTTCGCAATTGAATTTGAGTGCCTTCAGCACAATCAAACATCAACAATTTATCATGAACATTAACGATTTGAGAACTAGGATTTCTCATCTTTGAAGGAGTAGCTGAACCACAACCTAATATGGTAACATTAAATGGCTTCATCTGATTAGTACTAATTTTAAAACGGTTAAATAAACGAATGATTTTAAAAAACATAAAAAAAAATCCCGGTTTCCCGGGATTTTCATAAAGAACCTTAAATGCTTAAGCATTATTTTCTGTTTCTTCAGTATCTGCAACTTCAGCAGATGGTTCGTCTGCTTTTTTGCTTTCTTTATCCTGAACTCTTTTAGCCATAGCTTCTAATTTTTCAATTTCTGATTTTTGCATTTCAGATTTTAAATTAGATAAAGCTTCAATATCGCCTAAAGTAGTTCTTTCTAAGTTATCATTATTCAATTTTACAGCTTTTTTCTGATCTCTATCTTTACGTTTGTTATCCGTATCATTTTTAGATCTTTCTTCATAAGCTAAATCTTGATGAATTTTAGAGTGAGAAACAACGATTTTTTTGTTTTCTTTTGAAAACTCAAGAACTTTAAAATCAATAGCTTCATCAACTCTTGCATTTTGACCGTTATCTTTAATTAAATGACGAACTGGAGCAAAACCTTCAACGCCATATGGTAAAGCTATAATTGCACCTTTGTCAGTTAAATTAACGATAGTACCTTTATGAACAGAATCAACTGTGAAAACTGTTTCAAAAATTTCCCATGGATTTTCTTCCAATTGTTTGTGGCCTAAGCTTAAACGTCTGTTTTCAACATCAACTTCTAAAACAATAACTTCCATTGAATCACCAATTTTTGTAAATTCAGCTGGATGTTTTATTTTTTTAGACCAAGATAAATCAGATATATGGATTAAACCATCAACACCTTCTTCTAATTCAACAAAAATACCAAAATTGGTAAAATTGCGAACAACAGCTTTATGTTGTGATTTCAAAGGATATTTATCAGCAATATTTGTCCATGGATCTGGAATTAATTGTTTGATACCCAATGACATTTTTCTTTCTTCACGGTCTAAAGTCAGAATAACAGCTTCTACGTCATCACCAATTTTCAAGAAATCATGAGCAGTTCTTAAATGTTGCGACCATGACATTTCAGAAACATGGATTAAACCTTCAACACCTGGAACAACTTCAATAAATGCACCGTAATCAGCAATTACAACAACCTTACCAGTTACTTTATCACCAACTTTTAATTCAGCATTTAATGCATCCCATGGATGTGGAGTTAATTGTTTTAAACCTAATGCAATACGTTTTTTACCTTCATCAAAATCAAGAATTACAACATTGATTTTTTCATCTAAGGTAACGATTTCTTCTGGGTGATTTATTCTACCCCATGATAAATCGGTAATATGTATTAAACCGTCAACACCACCTAAATCAATAAATACGCCATAAGAAGTAATGTTTTTAACAGTTCCTTCTAATACCTGACCTTTTTCTAATTTAGCGATGATATCAGCTTTTTGTTGTTCAATTTCGTCTTCGATAAGCGCTTTGTGAGAAACAACAACGTTTTTATATTCATGATTGATTTTTACAACCTTGAATTCCATTGTTTTATCAACAAAAATATCGTAATCTCTAATTGGTTTAACATCAATTTGAGAACCTGGTAAGAAAGCTTCAATACCAAAAACATCAACAATTAAACCACCTTTGGTTCTGCATTTAACATAACCATTAATAATTTCCTGAGTTTCAAATGCTTTATTAACTCTATCCCAAGATTTTAAAATTCTTGCTTTTTTATGAGAAAGGATTAATTGTCCGTTTACATCTTCTTGACTTTCAACATAAACCTCAATAGAATCACCAACTTTTAAACCTGGATTGTATCTTACCTCAGAAACAGGAATAACACCATCAGATTTAAAACCAATGTTTACAACAACTTCGCGATTGTTTTTTGCAACAACTATACCTTCAACAACTTCTTGTTCAACAATTTGATTGAAAGTTTGATCGTATGCATCTTCCATCTTTTTTCTTTCGTCTGAGGTATAAACTGCTTGTTTTTTACCAATAGAATTCCAATCGAAATCTTCAGGAGCTACTACTTCTTGTTTAAATTTTGGTTTTGCTGGAGCTTCAACTTTAACTTCTGCAACTGGCTCAGCTACAACTTC
>CAZWRD010000083.1:0-8530 GCA_964636105.1 uncultured Bacteroides sp. | reverse complement strand
TTGGTTTTGCTGGAGCTTCAACTTTAACTTCTGCAACTGGCTCAGCTACAACTTCCGCAACTGGTTCAGCCACAACTTCTGCAACTGGTTCAGCCACAACTTCTGCAACTGGTTCAGCTACAACTTCTTCTTTTACTTCAACAACTTCTTGTTTTACAACTTCTTCGTTGTTATCTTCTTGAGGATTGACATTTAATTCTTCTGTCATTTTTTTTTGCTTTGTGGTAGCCTTAATACTACCTGGTTAATAAATAAGATTAATTATATGTAATTTTTAGATAATGAATTGATTATACATCTACTAAAAATTGGACTGCAAAATTATAAAAAGTTTTTTAAATAAAAAACTGATTTAAAAAAGATTATTCAAGTTTTTATGTTAATTATGTTTTTTTTTCTACGAAAATTCAAAGAAAATAATTTGCTTTTAAATTAGTATTAATCACTGTTTTCCTTTTAGTTACATTCAAAATAAATTTATACTAATAATATTTTTAAATAAAAAATTTATGAATTCATTAAAAAAACATTTATAAAAGGTTTAGAGTATAAGATTTTTTTTTAAATTTGCACCCTAAATTTTTTTAAAATATTATGGCAAATAAACAAGACAATACTGAAGGAAAAATTATTGCAGTAGAAGAAGCATTAGGAAGAACTGAACAGTTTATCGAAAAAAATCAGATGAAAATTATTATAGTGGTAGCAGTTTTAGCCGCAATAGTTTTGGGTTTTTTCGGATTTAAACAATTTTATCTAAAACCACAAGAAGCCAAAGCACATTCAGAAATGTTTTACGCAGAAAAATATTTTGAATTAGACTCTTTGGATTTAGCTTTGAATGGGGATGGACAACACATCGGCTTCCTTGAAGTAATTGACAACTATAGCATTACAAATGCTGCTAATTTATCTAAATATTATACTGGTATCATTTATCTGAAAAAAGGTAAATTTCAAGAAGCCATTAGCTATCTGGAAGATTTTAACGGAAAAGATCAAATTGTAGCTCCTTTAGCTATAATTGCAATAGGTGATGCAAATATGGAATTAAATAATCCAGACAAAGCTTTGGAAAATTATTTAAAAGCTGCTGACGAAAAAGCGAATAATTTTACTTCTCCACAAGCACTTATGAAAGCTGGCTTTGTTTATGAAGACAAAAATGATTGGGCTAACGCTTTAAAAATGTATGAAAGAATTAAAAAAGAATTCTTTAAATCTCAAGAAGGAAGAGAAATTGACAAATACATTGCAAAAGCAAAAGGAATGATTAATCAATAAGAATTTTTAATAAATCAAAAATATAAGGGCAATTTGTATTAAGCAAATTGCCCTTTATTTATAAATAAAAACAAAAATGGCAACAAAACTTAAAAACTTATCAACTTATAACCCCAAAAAAATTCCAACAGCTACCGATATGAAATTCGGAATTGTTGTTTCGGAATGGAATGAAGAAATTACCGACGCCCTCTGCAAAGGAGCTGTTGAAACTTTGCTCGAAAATGGAGCAAAAATGAAAAATATTTATATTAAGTATGTTCCAGGCAGTTTTGAATTGGTATTTGGAGCAGATCAAATAATAGAAAATACTGATTCAGATGCAATTATATGCTTAGGATGTGTAATACAAGGAGAAACTCGTCATTTCGATTTTATTTGTGAATCAGTAGCCAATGGCATTATGAAATTAGGAGTGGATACAGGAATTCCAGTTATTTTTGGAGTACTTACAACTAATAATTTAGAACAAGCACAAGACAGAGCGGGCGGCAAACATGGTAATAAAGGCACTGAAGCTGCCATAACAGCAATTAAAATGATAGCTCTGCAAAATAATTTAACGGAAGATTTGTTAGAATTAGATTAATCTATTTATTGCCATCAATTTTCTTCAGATATAATTAGTGTTCAGGATTTTAAATTTAAACACTTTACTAATTTATTAATCTGATAACGACAACTTAAAGATTGTCAAATGTAATTTTTAAAACACATTTAATTTAAACTAATGAATCAGAAATCAATTATTTTTTTCGGAACTCCAGAATTTGCAGTTACCTCGCTTGATGCATTGATTAGAGGGAATTATAATGTTAAAGCGGTTGTAACCACACCCGATAAACCAGCTGGCAGAGGAAAAAAAATTACTTTTTCGCCATTAAAGATTTATGCTTTAGAAAAGAATTTGGCTATATTACAACCAGAAAACTTGTCTGATATAAATTTTGCAAATGAATTAAAAATTATAAATGCAGATTTGTTTATTGTTGTTGCTTTCAGAAAATTACCAAAAATAATTTGGGAAATGCCCAAACATGGCACATTCAACCTACATGCTTCATTACTACCAGACTACAGAGGAGCAGCACCCATTAATTGGGCAATTATAAACGGAGAAACCGAATCAGGTATTACAACTTTTTTGCTGAATGAGAAAATTGATGAAGGAAAAATTATTTTTAATCAGAAAATTACCATTGAAAAGGAAGAAACATTTGGTGAACTTTACAACAAGATGAAAGTTGCAGGAGCAGAATTACTTACAAAAACGGTTGATGCCATTTTCAACAATAGTTTTGATGCCATTGATCAAAATATTTTACTTAATAGAAACAAAATAATCAACAAAGCTCCCAAAATATCAAAAATCGATTGCAAAATTGATTGGAACAACAATTCTAAAGATATCATAAACAAAATAAGGGGTTTAAACCCAACACCTTCAGCTTATACCTTATTTTCAACAGATAACAATCCCGAGCTCTATTTAAAAATACATATCGCACAAGCTGAAAAAATGCCACATAATCTGAATATTGGAGAAATAATTACAGATAATAAAACTTTTTTAAAAATTGCAGTAAAAGATGGGTATGTTTTATTGCAAGAAATTCAAATTGCAGGAAAAAACAAAGTAAAAATTTCAGATTTTTTAAGAGGATATCAAATCAACAAAGATTGGAAAATAAAATAATATTAAAGAAATAACTGCCAAAAGGCCTAATATCCCTTATTTTAAAAAAAAGTTATTAACAAAATAGCTATTTTATCAACATTTTTGATTTTTTTTTTCTAAAACGCTTGACATTCTTATTTTTTTAATTATATTTGTAGCGTTAATAACTAAATAATTAATTATCATTAAATTTTTACAAAATGAATAAGGCTGAATTGATCGATGCCATGGCAGCTGAGTCTGGAATGACTAAAGTTGACCTTAAAAAAGCACTTGAGGCTTTTATTGTTTCTGCTACAAATTCTTTGAAAAAAGGTGACAGAGTAGCATTAGTTGGATTTGGTTCTTTTAATGTAGTTAAAAGAGCAGCCCGCAAAGGACGCAATCCACAATCAGGTAAAGAAATAAAAATAGCTGCTAAAAAAGTAGTTAAATTTAAACCAGGTACTGATTTAACTGGATCTGTTAAATAATCTTTCTTTACAAAAAGAAAAGTCCCGCAATAACGGGACTTTTTTTTTGCAATAATAAAACAAGACTGCTAGATTCCCATTATAAATAACACTCAAATAATGATTAAGAACAAAATACAATCAAAAATCAATATGGTATAATACCATAAAGGTTTGAACTAGTTTATAAATCACTTTGGTATTATTTGTAATTCTTATCAAGAAACAGTAATTTTGCCAACTAAGCAAAAAATTTGCTTTTCACATATATTAAGCTCAATATGAACTCAATAAAAATCATTTTATCTATTATTTTTACATCAATCTACGTATTTATAAATGCTCAAAATATTTCATTACCTCTAAAAAAGGATTCCAATCGGGAACATTGGGTCGATTCGGTTTTTAACACACTAAGTCCGCGCGAAAAAATAGCCCAACTTATTATTATCCGCTCTTTTTCAGATCAAGATCAAGCATACTACGATACAATTGCCAAACAAATCAGCAATTTTAATATTGGAGGAATTTGCTTCTTTAAAGGAAGTCCGGTATCTCAGGCTTTGGTTACTAATTATTATCAGAAAATTGCCAAGACACCACTTTTTATTTCAATTGATGGCGAATGGGGTTTAAGCATGCGACTCGACAGCACTCCGATTTTACCTCGTCAAATGACATTAGGTGCTCTCGAAAACGACAGTTTGATATATAGCTATGGTAAAGAAATTGCTAAACATTGCAAAAGACTTGGAATTCATATCAATTTCGCCCCAGTTGCAGATGTTAATTCTAATCCTAAAAATCCGGTAATTAATAGTCGCTCTTTTGGTGAAGACAAAGTAAAAGTTGCAAAAAAATCAATAATGTATATGAGAGGGATGCAAGAAAACGGCATCTTAACTAGCGCTAAACACTTTCCGGGACATGGAGATACTGACAACGATTCGCATTTTACTTTGCCAATTATTAATCATACAAAAGAAACCATTATTAACGCAGACTTATATCCATTTAAAGAACTAATAAACAATGGAGTAACTGGAGTTATGATTGCACATTTATTTGTTCCGGCATTAGATTCATCATTAAATATGGCTTCATCTCTTTCAAAAAACATTATCACTAATTTACTTAAAAATGAAATGAATTTTGATGGATTAGTTTATACTGATGCACTTGAAATGAAAGGAGTTACAAACTATTACAAACCTGGTGTAATTGAATTGAAAGCATTGCAAGCAGGAGTTGACATTTTGCTCCTCCCCGAAAATATTAATACTGCAATAAAAACAATTTTAACTGCTATTGATAGCAATTGGATTTCGCAAAGCGATATCGATTTAAAATGTAAAAAAGTATTAACTTACAAATACCTTGTGGGCTTAAATAATTTTAAACCTATTGATACAACGAATATTATAAGCGATCTGAACAATTACAATTGTGATGTCTTAAACACAAATATTTTTCGTCACAGCCTTATTTTACTAAAAAATGAAGACCAAATTATTCCACTTAAAGATTTAAATAAATACAATATTGGAGTTGTTTCTATTGGTAATAACAATATTACAGAATTTCAAAATACGATAAATGATTATTGTAAAACAACAAATTACAATATCAACAAAGAAATAAGTCAAAAAGATAAAGACAGCCTTTACAACAGTTTAAAAAAACATAATTTATTAATAATTGGAATCCATAACACAAGTAGTTCGATTGCAAAAAATTACGGAATTTCAAAACAAAGTATTGAAATAATTGATTCATTATCTAAAACCAACAATATTATTATATGTTTTTTTGCATATCCTTTTTCAATGAATGCTTTTAATAATCAAATAAATGCGCTATCAATCATCTTTGCTAATCAGGACAAATCAGAAGCTCAAAGATTTGCTGCACAAATGATTTTTGGTGCCAGTCCGTCAAATGGTATTTTACCAATAAGCATTTCAGAAAAATATCCGCAGACTATTCAAAATAAAATCAAAGAGAACCGATTGGGAACTGCAATATCTGAAGAATTTGGAATAAACAGCAAAAGACTATCGAAAATTGATTCAATAGCATTGAATGGAATTAAAGAAAAAGCCTATCCGGGTTGTCAGATTTTATTAGCCAAAAATGGTAAAATTTTCTATCAGAAAGCATTCGGAACCTATTCGTATAGTGACACTACAAATATTAATCCTCAAAGTATTTACGATTTAGCTTCTGTAACAAAAGTTGCAGCTACTACTTTGGCAATTATGAAATTATATGAAGATGGGAAATTAAATCCAGACAAAAAACTTTCAACTTATCTGAAATATTTAAAATCCTCAAACAAAAAGAATATTACAATCAGAGAAGTAATGGCTCATCAAGCAGGTCTTAAATCA
Organism: uncultured Bacteroides sp.; assembly: GCA_964636105.1. Classification (GTDB taxonomy): domain Bacteria; phylum Bacteroidota; class Bacteroidia; order Bacteroidales; family JACABE01; genus JACABE01. The sequence goes on along the minus strand of CAZWRD010000083.1, from coordinate 2,726 downwards.
TGGATACCTTTTTATAAAGAAACATTAAAAAATGGGTTTCCCGATGAAAGCATTTATCAAAAAGATTCAAATAAAACATTTTCAATAAAAGTAGCTGATAATTTATTCATACGTAAAGATTATAAAGACATTCTAATTCAATCTATTATTGATTCTGAATTAAACGAAAAACCAACTTACGAATATAGCGATTTGGGATTTTATCTACTTAAAGAATTAATTGAGAAAATAAGCAAAAAAACACTAAATCAATATATGAATGAACAATTTTATACTTCTTTAGGTTTAAAATATACCTGTTTTAATCCGTTAAATGAGCATAAAATAGAAGAAATTGTTCCTACAGAATACGACAATATTTTTAGGAAACAATTAATACAAGGTTATGTGCACGATCCTGGAGCTGCAATGATGGGTGGGGTTTCTGGTCATGCAGGTTTATTTTCAAATGCAGGAGATTTGGCAATAATTCTACAAATGTTAGTACAAAATGGCGAATATGGAGGAAAACAATTTTTAAAACCAAATACAATAAAAGAATTTACCAAACAACAATTTCCAGAAAACAATAATAGACGTGGCTTGGGTTTCGACAGACAATTAAATATTCCTTCTGAAAGCGGCCCTACATGCAAAAGTGCATCTCTGAATAGTTTTGGTCATTCTGGTTTTACAGGTACCTATTTTTGGGTTGATCCAGATTATAAACTGATATACATCTTTTTATCAAACCGCGTTAATCCCGATGCAAGTAATTCAAAATTAAGTAAAATGAATATTAGAACAGAAATATTACAATTAATATATAACGAACTAAAAAAATAACAATTTAAATAAAATAAATATGAGTAACAGAACAAAATCAATTCTGCTATGGATTTTTGCAGTTGTATTTACCTTATCAATCGCTATTTATCAACGAATGACCGGTCCTACTTACCCCAAAAGAGGAAATATTACTATCGCTGAAAAAGAAATTAAATTTAAGCTTTTAAGATCTAATAGCACTAGTTCTGATGCAATTATCAGCATTGAAAATAAAGCGAAAATTTTTGGAGGTTCTATCCTTTATAAAAGATTTAATTCATCTGACGATTGGACCGAAATTACGATGCAACAAAATGGCGACAATATTGAAGGGAGTTTACCCAAACAAGCTGCTGCTGGTAAGTTGATGTATAGAGTTTTCCTTAAATATGGCAACGAAAATTATGCACTTAATATCGAACCTGTTGTTATCAGGTTTAAAGGCGATGTTCCGCCATTTATTTTAATTCCACATATTTTATTTATGTTTATTGCCATGTTGCTATCAACCAGAACTGGACTTGAAGCTATTTTTAAAGGAAAACAAACCTATATTTATTCAATAATTACATTCGTTTCCTTACTCTTGGGTGGGATTATATTAGGTCCAATTGTTCAGAAATATGCATTTGGGGCATATTGGACTGGTTGGCCTTTCGGACATGATTTGACTGATAACAAAACTTTGATTGCTTTTATTTTCTGGCTTATTGCTGTATTCAGGCTTTACAAAGACAAAACAAAAACCGGAATGGCAATAGCCGCTATGGTTATCTTATTGATGGTTTATTTAATTCCACATAGTATGTTTGGTTCTGAACTTGACTACGAAAGTGGAAAAATTGAAACAGCAAGAGATTTATAAAGTATTTATTTGCAATATTCAAAAAAGCAAAATGAGTTTCATTTTGCTTTTTTGTTTTAAAAAAATACGTATTTTTGCAAAAAAAATTGTAATACTCTTTAATAGAGTTAACACAGGCTTATTTATAGCTTTTTGTTTACTTTTTAAACATGGTTGTAAAAAAAGTCTGTTATTTTTTTCAGAAAAAAAACTAAAATCAAATAAAAATTTCTATTGACAATGAAGAAATTAGCAGTTATCGCATTTGGTGGAAATGCACTTTTAAAAGGTGACCAAAAAGGCACCATTGACGAACAAGAAGCAAATGTTTATGAAACTTGTTCGCATTTACTTGAATTATTAAAAAAAGATTACGACATCGTTATTGGACATGGAAACGGTCCTCAAGTTGGTAATGTTTTATTACAACACGAAGGCGGATTTAAAATGTTTGATATCCCTGCAATGCCAATTGATTTTTGTGTTGCCGAAACTCAAGGTTCTATCGGTTATATGATTGAACAACAAATGAGAAATGTTTTAGAAGCCGAAAAAATGGAACGTGACATCATCACATTAATCACACAGGTTGAAGTTGATAAAAACGATCCTGCTTTTCAGAATCCAACCAAACCTGTTGGTCCTTATTACACTCAGGAAGAAGCCGATAAATATGCTGCTGCTACCGGTGCTAAATTTGCTGCTGACCCAAGAGGAAGAGGTTTCCGCAAAGTAGTTGCTTCTCCTAAACCTATAAAAATCAACAACATTCATTCTATAGAAAAACTGGCAAGAGACGGACAAATCGTTATTACTGTTGGAGGTGGTGGTATTCCTGTTTTCCACGTTGAACCAAATAAATTACAAGGTATTGATGCAGTTATTGATAAAGATTTAGCTTCTTCATTATTGGCAACTCAAATAGGTGCTGACGAATTTTACATTTTAACCGATGTTCCTAAAGTTTGTATCAATTTCAACAAACCTGAAGAAAAACGTTTAGATAGAATAAGCATTGCAGAAGCAAAACAATACTTAGCCGAAGGTCATTTTGCTGAAGGCAGTATGGCTCCTA
>CAZWRD010000082.1:0-14032 GCA_964636105.1 uncultured Bacteroides sp. | reverse complement strand
AAACTCAAAATCTGAAATTTAACTGGAAATAAAACAAAATCAAATCAATAAAAAAAAGCCTGTGTCGGAAGATGCAGGCTTTTTTTGTTTAGAACAGTATTATCGAAAAGAATTATGTGAAAGTTTAATTCAAATTAATCAATAGGAGACTTGAAAAGTCGAACTATTTGATTTAGTTGGGTTAATCCCGATTTAGACATTGTTTTATATTATTTAAATTAATTTAATAACAATGCCGCACGTGCGGCATTCGATTGCTCATTTTCAAATGAGCAATTTGGGTTTTATGTTAGTTGTTTTGATATTCTCTTTTTACTTCAAAACTATATTCTTTAGGTGTAAGACCAATTACTTGGCGAAATGCTCTGTAAAATGAAACAGCAGAGTTGAATCCAACTAAACTATATAACTCAGAAATAATCAATGGCTCTTTATTTTTTATTTTTAATTCAATTATTCTTTTTGCTTCATCTACTCTATAACGATTTATAATTGTTCTAAAATTATTATTTGTATTCTGACTTATTGCCTCGTATAGATATTTTTTATTTGTTCCTAATTTTTGTATAATTGCTTGTAAGTTTATTTCAGGATCTAAGTAGAGCTTGTATTTTTCAATCAATTCTCGTAATTCATCATATAACTTATCCTTTGGTGTTATTTCTTGTTTTAGTGATATTTGGTTAGTTTCTTTATCAAAAGTTTCTGATGTGTTTTTTGTCTGTTCAACACTTCTTATATGTTTACCTTCCATCCATTGTCGTATTTCTTTCATTTGTAATTCAATGTTTTTTTCTTTCAGGAAGATTTTTTTTCTAAATGCTCTGTTTTTATAGTAGTGTAAAATTTGCCAAAAAATTATTAATAATAAAATAATTGATAGTAGAATGAAAATTAGTTGATTTCTTTGATTGCGTATGATTTTAAGTTTTTGATTTTCAATAATTAAATCTTTTTTTTCTACTTCGTATTGCACTATTAATTCATTTATTTGCTGTTTTTCCTTTTCATTAAGAATTTTGGTTTTTAAATTTATGTATGATTCAAGATAATTTAATGCTTCGCTATTTCTGTTTTTTGATTTACATGCTATATACATCATGCTATCAACAGTTATTTGTAATATAGGATAAGGATTTGTTTTTAGGATTTTTAGAGTTTTTTCTCCATAAATGATAGCTTCAGTGTAGTTTTTATACTTTATAGCATCAATTAATAGATTCGTATTTCCCATTGCTACAAATAATTGATTATTTAATTGTTCTGCTAATCCATTTGCAAGCATCATGTATTTTTTCCATTCTTTTCTGTTTTTAAGAGAAATATAGCAATCAGCAATAGCTCCGTAAACATTGGTTAGCAAGTCGAGATGCTTATTTTTTTTTGCAATAATAACGGCTTTATTCAAATGAAATAAACAGCTGTCAAATTGATTAAGTGATAGATATGTTAAACCCAAATTATAATGACTAATACCATAAGCAGAGGTGTCTTTTAGTCTTTGATTATATATATTTATCTCTTTATAATAATTTAAAGCTTCTGCATGTTTTTTGTTTTGAAAAAGGATGGAAGCCATTGATAACAATGAGTTTCTATATAATAAATCATTTTTTACCCTCTTTGAATAGGTAAGCATGTGTTTTGTATAAAACAGTGCACTATCGAATTTCCCTTCATCGTTATATACGTAAGCTGCAGCTTTCCAAGCACCAAAAATCATTAATGAATCTGAAGATTTTGACAAAATATTAAGCGATTTTAATGCATAATATTTAGCTGAATCAATATCCCCTGATTTATAATGTGCTATACTTATATTGTTAAAATAGAAAAGTTGAGTATTAAAATCTATTTCAATTTTTTTTTTAAATAAATTTTCAATTAAATATGTAGTTTCTTTATATTTATATTCTTGCATCAGTTTGTCAACTCTTGCATCATATACTTTATTTTGAGAGCAGATTGGTAAGGTGTATATTAGTAAAATTAAAACTGAAAAGTGTTTAATTATAAGATAATCAGATTTTTCTGTCATGATATGTTGTGGTTTGTAAAATGGATTATTGTCAAATTTTAAATTAATTAAAATCATTAAAGATACGTATTTGTGCTTTTTTAATAAAACAGTTGTAACTTTTCCCCATTTTCTTAATTGGCTGAAATTAGTTAGTGATATATTCCCTGAATATTATGGGCTAATATATGTTTAATTTGTTGACAATAAAAAGAAATCTGCAGATTTTTGAAAATCAATTTTAAAGCAAAATTAAGTATATTTTTAATCTAAAGGTCTTTTTTGACACAAAAGTTCTTTTTTGACATAAGAAAGTTCTTTTTTGAAATAAAGAATAATGATTTTGAGCTAGTATTTTTTATAGATCATTATACATTTGTATGATAATGAATGAAATTTTATATTATGAGAAACAATTTTATCTTTTTGATTAGCGAATTAATTGTCGTTACATTGTTTGTGCAAAATGTACAAGCTGCAAACGAAACTAAATCTATAAGTGCTACATGCGATAATCCTAAAACTGAGGTTGATAAAACTAAATCTAGAATACTTAATAAGTCTGTTACTTTTCAGAATATTAATTGTGCTGATGAAACATCTGAATCCGAATTGAATATGAACGGCAAAAGTGCAATGAATTATTTTATTAAGTTTATTCGACTGTTTGTTGCAAGAAATTCAGTTGATTTTTTAATGCTAAATCATTTGTAGGGATTATCCTACATAAAAATCAGAGATACCCTACAAGATTTTGTTAAATTGAAGCGTATCTTTACGAAATTATTTTTCTTTATTTTTATAATATCTTTTTAATGAATAATTTTTAAATCAAGTGCTATGAAAAAATTTTTACGTATTTTAATTTTTGTAAATTTTTTAAATTTATTTTTTTTATTTAGTTTATCTGCTCAAAATTATATTATTAATCCTGCTACTGATGGTGGTTTTGAGGGTTCTCATGGATGGACTATTGTGAATACCAGTAATATCAATAAATGGGTTGTTGGAATAGGTGAGAAAACAGCAGGAGTTTCAGGAGCCTATGTTTCTGACAATAATGGAACAAGTAATACCATTACAAATCCTCAGACATCAAATAGTAAGATATACATGTATAAAGATGTTGTTATACCTGCAAATGCATCATCTATTTCAATTTCGTTTAAATATAAAAATAGTGGAACAGATTTACCACCACCGAGGTGTATGTTTGAAAAAACATCTGCTTTTCCAGCTTTACCTACTAATGGGAATTCAATACTAATGGGTGCTGAATTCTCCACTTTTTTGAATAACAAAACCAATTGGATAACATATACAAATTCAAATCCTTTTGTTACAGACAGGCCTCTAACATATACAAGTTCACCTTTAATGCCAGGAACTAGCTACAGAATTGTTTTTGAGTGGTCTGCTGCCTATCAGACAAGTTTTACACAGCAACCTCCTTTTTGTGAATTACCTACAAGTGCTCATATTTCGGGCAATTTGACTCCTTTTGCAAATTCAGACGAAACTTATACACTCGTTAGTACTGGTGGTAGTAATTTTACATATTCTTGGACCGTTACTAATTCAACTATAACTTCTGGGCAAAATACCAGTTCTGTTGTTGTTCATTTCCCTTGGGGTTTTTCTGCTGGTCAAATTCAATGTAATTTGGGATGTCCTGCACCTGTATATACATCCAATGGAAAAACCAGTGGACCTCTTGCCATTGATGAAGTTTCAATTACATATATACCTACTCCAAGAATAATTTCATTTTCCCCACAATCAGCTGAAGTTGGATCTTCTGTAACGATTAATGGAGAATATTTTGGAGAAAATATTTCTGATAATATTGTATATTTGGGTGGTGTTAATTGCCCAATAACTGCAGCTTCAGCTTCAAGTATTACGGTTACAATTCCTTCTGGATTATTAACGGATAATTTTACTGTTTTAAATTCAACTAATAGTCTTATATGTAAATCTTCAACAAAATTTGTAACGAAAAACACTGCATTAGCTGGTATAGCTTATTCAGCTGCATCTTCAACTTCTTTTCAACCTGCTAGCACATATACTACCTCATTTCCTTCAAGTATCGATCAGAGATTTGTTGTAGCTGATGTTGATGTAGATGGTAAACTTGATATTTTGAGCTATTCTATTGCTGGAGTGCCACAAGTTCTTAGAAATACAGCTACTTCTGGCGTTGTTGATGCAAATACATTTGCAGCCGTAAATTCTATTAGTGGAGTATCTCAATCTCCAGGTGGTGGAAATTCGAGCAAACATGTGTTAGCTGCTGATTTAAACAATGATGGAAAATTAGATTTTGCTACTTCAAACAATACCAATGATGGTGGTTTTGCAAATATTAACTCTTCAGTTTCCGGGACTCCTTCATTGCAAAATTTTACTTCAATTACTTCTTCTACAGATCAGTATAGAGTTGGTGCAGCGTTTCTGCCATTAGATATAAACCTAGATGGCAGAACTGATATTATTGGAGTTAATGGAACTAGTTTGAATCCTAGTGTAGTATATTATTCAAAAAATACAACAACTGCTGGAACGTTTTCAGTAAAAACAGGTAAAATTAGCAATCCAAATTCTTATAATCAAAAATTAAATGATGGGAATTTTTATTCGGGGGATGCCGGAGATATTAATAATGATGGTAAGCCCGATGTTGTTTTGGGGGGTATTGCAAAAATTTATATTTTAAAAAATAATACAAGTCAAGGAGCACCTGATGTAACTGCTTTTAACTTTGCAGAATCATTACCTATTTCAACTTCTGGTGGTTATGCTTATACTGTTAAGCTGGTAGATTTAGATCAGGACGGTAATTTAGATATTATTTCGTCTAATCATTCCAGAGATAGTATTTCAGTATTTAGAAACACAACATCTTCTCCCTCAAATATAAGCCTTGGAAGTATTCAGAATATTCAAATCGCTGGTTTAACTGGAACTTATGGAATTGCAATAGGTGATATGAATGGAGATGGAAAACCCGATGTAATTGTAAGTGATAATGCAACAAAAATTGCTTATTTAGAAAATACTTCTACTACTGGGAATATTTCATTTGCCAATTCAATTACAGTTATTACAGGATCTTCGGTTTATTATTCTCAATTAGCTATCGCTGATATAGATGGCGATAATAAGCCTGATATTATAGCCGCAGATGCCACAAATAATAAAATTGTTGTTTTTAGAAACAGAATTGCCGAAGCAGGCATTATTGGAAGTGACCAAACAGTTTGTAATGGAGTTGTTCCTGCAGCATTAACATCAACCACTCTTGCTACTTTCCCAAGTGGTACAATAACTTATAAATGGCAAAAATCTACTACTTCATCAGTTACAGGTTTTACAGATATTCCAAGTACAAACACAGCAGCATATACTATTCCAGGTACTATTGCTCAAACAACTTGGTATAGAAGGGCTGCATCTAGTTCTGTAGCACCAACAACATGGTATTATACAAATGCTGTTACTGTAACCTTAACCCCATATCCATATTTTACCTCAACTACTCCCGGTAGCAATTGTGGCACTGGAACTGTAAGTCTGTCAGCTACAACTGTAGCTCCAACTGTAAATTGGTATAATGCTTCATCTAACGGAACATTAATGGGTACTGGAACTCCATTTACAACAGCATCTATAGCTACAACAACAACATACTATGCAGAAGCTGTAACAAGTAATGGATGTAAATCATCATCTCGAACAGCAGTTACTGCAACTATTAATACAGCTGTGCCTAGTGTTACAGCATCATCATCTACTGCTCAGTGTATTAGTGGCGCTGTTACTTTAACTGCCAATACACCTACCCAAGGTGGAACTGTAAATTGGTACACTTCCTTAACAGGAGGCACAGCAATTGCAAGCGGATTAACTTATACTACATCAATACTAACTTCAACAACAACATATTATATTGATGCTACAAACTGTTTTGGAACTAGTACTCCCAGAACCGCTGTGGTTGCTACTGTTAATACTCCCACAGTTACTTCTGTTACTCATAATGCAGGTTGTGTAGGAAGTAATGTTACTTTAGCAGCTACCGCTTCATCAGGAGCAAATTTGCAATGGTATTTGGCTGAAACAGGAGCAACAACATCTTCTGCAATAGTAATTTCAATTTCAACAAATACTACTCGTTGGGTTTCTGCCTATACAGGAACATGTTATAGCCCAAGAACCGCGGTAATTGCAACTGCAAATCCATTGCCAACAATAGCATCAACAACTCCTGCAAGTATTTGTGGGTTAAGCACTGCAACTATTGGAGCATCTTCTACTTCAAGCGTCATTAATTGGTATGCAGCCTCAACTGGGGGTTCGTCATTAGCAACAGGAAATACTTATACAACCTCACAACTATCAAGCAATACAACTTATTATGCCACTGCAACCAATTCTAATGCTTGCGTTTCGACACCAAGAACAGCTATTACTGTAACTTACACTGGTGCAAGTGTTGGGGTATTGAGTAATCTGAATGCAATTACCAATAGTACAAATCAAATAATAACTGCTTCAAGTATGTCTGGTCAAACTAGCTATATTTGGCAACGTAGTTTAGATAATGGCACTAGCTGGACAGATATCACTGCCAATTTAGATGGAGGAGTTACATATTCTGGATTTAGTGGTACAACTGCTACAACAAGTTCTCTTACAATAAGTGTGGCTTTGCCTATATATCATGGAACTCAATATCGAATTAAATTAACAAAATCTGTGGGCTGTGATATTTATAGTAATGCATCAACTTTATATGTTGCTGATGTTTTTGGTAATTGCCCCTCTGCAACAAAATTAACTTTAGTAAATGTAAATGCGGGCTATACTGCAATTGACCCCTCCTGGTGTCATGTTTACTCTTGGGAATTCAATCCTAACACTTATCAATATGAACCTAGTATAGCGTGTAGTTATAACTATTCATTTGGTTCGATGACAGATGGAAATCGTACGTCTGGATTAATTGTTGGAACTACTGGTGCTGGTGGAACAGCTTATATAACCAATTATTTACCTAATTATACTACAACCTCTACATTGATTAATATGGTTTATTTGCAAGGTTTTATTGATGAGCAGTGGACTTATGGAAGTGGTTATCAGGATTATGAAAATTGGGATGGAGGGAGTTTATTAGTAAGTGAAGATGGGAATAATTGGACTACAATTGTATCAAATATTACTGGAACTGGTCTTCATGCAAATGGATGGGATTATGGCACGTACATTACTTTCCCTCCTGTATATGCAAGATATGTAAGGGCTTTGAAAAATTCAAAAGGTGGTTTAGCAGAATTCTGGGTATTTCCAGCTAATTTAAACGCAGTACCATATATTAGATATGCACCAGCTGCTCAAGCTTATGTCTCAACTGGAGAAAATTATTCGCAAGCAGTTATCGTAACACCAGCTGCTACTAAATCTATAAGTAGCTATCAATGGAGTAAGAGTACTGATAATGTTACATATTCAAATCAAACTAATACCGGAAATATTACAGGAGCTACAACTAATACTTTAAATATCACAAATTTTCAATCAGGTAATGATATTTATTTTAAAATTACAGCAAACCAAAATGATGGTTGTACAGTAAATAGCATAACTAAAGCTAACCTAGTTGCTCCATTTTATACAACTACCTCAGGTTATGGAAGTTTACAGAATACTTCATCATGGACAACTAGTTCTGGCGGAACTGGTGGTTCTGCCCCTGCTGATTTTGCTTCTGGCAAATTCTTTATTTTGGCTAATGCAGGATCAAATGCTTATACTTTGGGTACAGACTGGACTGTAGGAGGAACTTTACGATTAAATGGAAATAAGCTTACACTTGGAAATTATAATGCTAGCATTACAACTGTTAATGAGAGCTCTGCGACTGCATATGTTAAAACTAATGGAAGTGGTAAGCTAATAAATACTGTTAATAATATCGCAACTGTTTTTCCTGTTGGAAATTCAAGTTACAATCCGGTTACCATTACCAATAATAATGGTACATCAGATGTCTTTTCTGTAATGGTTAGTGATGAAGTCCTTGATAATGGATCTACAGGAAATCCATTAAGTAATGTAATAAATAGATGTTGGACGATTAATAAAACCAATGCGAATTCAGGAGGAAATGGAGTAAGTTTAACTTTTGTATATGCTGCTGGTGATATTATCGGTACTGTTGCTTTGCCCAAACTTTTTGCTTTTGTTTCAGGAACTGGATGGGTTGAGCAAAATTCAAATACGATTACCAGAACATCAACAAGTGTTACCTATACTGGATATACAGGTTCTCTTAGCAATACTAAATTTATGTTAAGCAATCCAGCTCCAATTATTACTTCATTTTCGCCTACTGGTGCAGGAAATGGAATTACAGTTACCATTAATGGTGATGGTTTTACAAATGCATCAGCAGTTAGTTTTGGTGGAACAGCTGCAACATCTTTTAACGTAGTAAGTGCAACTCAAATTACTGCTGTAGTGGCTACAGGTTCTACAGGAAATGTTAGTGTTACAACTCCTGGAGGAACAGCAAGTTTAGCTGGTTTTGCTTTTGTTCAACCACCTACAATTACCTATTTTACACCTGCTAAAACTAACAATGGAAATACTGTTACAATAAAAGGAACTAATTTTACTACAGCAACCAACGTTAGTTTTGGCGGAACTAATGCTTTTTCATTTACAGTAAACAGCAGTACTGAAATAACAGCTATTGTAGGAAGTGGAACTTCAGGAAATGTTGTGGTAACAACTACTGGTGGTACTGCAACAAAGTCTGGATTTATTTATGGATTACCTTATTCATCTATAGATGTTTTAGCTGCATGGTATCAAACAAATACATCTACGCAAAATTATCCATATTCAGCAAGTTACATAAATTCAACTTATGTTATTGCTGCATCTGAAAACTATAATGGATTAGGTACTGTAAATGATAGCAAAAATGCATGGTCAAATACCAATTCCGATGTTAGTTTAAATATTTCTACAGCACCATTTAATTCGTTTTCAATAACAACATCTGTTGCAACAAAATTCGACAGGGTAGTAATTTCTGGTTTAAGTTCAGATGCATCATCAAAGATACAATTAAGATGGAGTGTTGATAATTTTGCCTCTTCACTAGGTGAATTTACTCCAGGTTCTGGTGTTAATTATGCTCTTTCGTCTGTGAATCTTATTGGAACAAATACACAAGCTGCTGGCACTATTGAATTTAGAACTTATATGTATAATGGAGGAAGTGATATTATTTTTCAAAACAATGGAAATGCTTATACTTCATTAGATGGTACACCTCCAACCTATGATGCCCCTTATGCAATTGCAGTTTTTGGTGCAACCAAACCAAGTCCAACTTTAGGAATAATGGCTGATATTAATAAAAATCTTGGAGATGGTTTATTCGTATTATCTCCCCCATCAACCAATAGTAATGGAACTTTTAGTTATACTAGTAGTGATTTAAATGTAGCAACCATTTCAGGATCAACAGTAACAATTGTAGGAGTGGGAACAGCTGTAATTACTGCAACCCTTGCTGCATCGGAAGATTTTAGTGGAGCTAGTACATCATGTAATTTAACAGTAAAAACAATACCAACTATTTATTTCTCAAATCTGAACAAAGTTATTGGAGATGCCAATGTAACATTAAATGCAAGTTCAAATTCTGCTGGAACAATTACTTATACTAGCGGAACACCAAGCGTTGCCTCCATTTCAGGAAATACATTAACTATTGGATCAACAGCCGGAACTTCATTGATTACAGTTTCTCAAGCGGCTAATGGCAATTATGTAGCAGGTAGTGTAACAGGAATCATAACTGTTGGTGCTCAAGCACTATTAAATCCTACATTTGGTCTTTTTGCTAATATTAGCAAAATGTTAGGTAATTCAAATTTTCAGGTTACAGCACCTACGAGTAACAGTTTGGGTGGTTTTACTTACTATAGTAGTAATACTTTAGTCGCTACAGTTTCGGGTACAACAATTACTATAGTTGGGTCGGGAATTACAGTAATAACAGCAGTTCAGGCTGCATATGGGAATTATAGAGCAGGTAGTGTTTCTGCTATTATGACTGTTGGAGTTAATGGCAATATAAATCCTACAATTACCAATTTTCCTGATATGACAAAATATTTAACAGATGCCGCATATACATTAACTATTCCCACAAGTAACAGTAATACTGCTTTTGTTTATTTTAGTAGCAATCCAGCAGTTGCAACTGTTTATGGAAATACTGTAACTATTAATGGCACAGGAACTACCACAATCACTGCTACTCAACCAGCAGGAAATGGATATAATCCAGGCAGTATTGCAGCAACATTAACAGTTACACATGCTCCTCCAGCTATATCATATACTGGACCAAACAATTATACTAAAGAGGTTTTAATCAGTAATTTGTCGCCAAATATTGCAGGTGGAGCCATATTAAGTTTTGGAATTTCTCCAAATCTGCCTAATGGTTTGACTTTTAATACAACAACCGGAGTTATCAGTGGAACACCTACTGCATTATCTAGTTCAACAAATTATTCAATTTCAGCTACCAATACCTTTGGGACTACTACTGCAAATGTAAATATTGCGGTTAATGATGTTCCACCAAGTTCACTTTCATATAATTCTCCACATACATATAGTGTTAGTACATCTATTACTTCATTGTTCCCAACAGTTTCTGGTGGTGAAGTAATTAGTTATTCTGTTTCTCCTACTTTACCTGCTGGGTTGGTGTTGGATGCCTTAACTGGCGAAATAAGTGGAACGCCTGCAGTTGCATCAAGTACCAATACTTATGTGGTAAGTGCAACTAATTCAGGGGGAAGTACTTCTGCAAATATTGTCATTGAAGTTTTAGATTTTGCTCCAACCAACTTACAATACTCTACTCCAAATATTTTATCGAAAGGTGTTTCAATTCCTATTATTTCTCCATCATCTGATGGTGGGCAAATTTCAAACTATAGTGCTTCATCTTTACCTAGTGGATTAACGATTAATTCATCAACTGGTGAAATTTCGGGAATCCCAACTAGCGTTTCTTCATTAACATCATATACAATAACAGGTACAAACTCAACGGGTTCTATTACTAAAGATATTGAAATTTTAGTTAATGATGCTGCACCAACCGATTTAAGCTATACAACGCCAAATACATTTATGAAAGCGATTACAATTACACCTCTTAGTCCAACATCTGCTGGGGGCGTTGTTTCAAGTTATCGTGTTGAACCAGATTTGCCAGATGGATTAATTTTAAATACAACTTCAGGTATAATTAGCGGAACACCTACAACGATAACATCAACAGCTACTTATATGATTATAGCTACTAATTTTATAGGAAGTGATACTGCGTATGTAGAAATAACAATTGTAGATACTCCACCTCAAAATTTATCATACAATAGTCCTAATGTATATACTATCAATGATTTAATTTCAAACTTAGATCCTAGTGTTTCTGGTGGTGCTGTAATTAGTTATTCTATATCACCCGCATTACCAACAGGATTGTTATTTAATACTAACACTGGAATAATTTCTGGGTCACCAACAGTAATTTCTGCTGAAACAACTTACACTGTTACTGCAACAAATTCGGGAGGAAGTGCAAATTATGGTGTTAAAATCACCATAAATGATTATGCCCCAAATACATTGTCTTATACCCCAAATATCATTAGTATTTATTTGGGAGCAGAAATAAGTGTAAGCCCATCTGCATCGGGTGGAGCTATAATTAGTTATAGCATATCTCCTGCTTTACCCAATGGGGTTTCTCTTAATACTAATACTGGCGTAATTTCTGGAATTTCAACAGTTGTTTCATCATCAACTAATTACACAATTACTGCAACAAATTCGGGAGGTAATACTACTGCAGATTTTACTTTCGAGGTAAAAGCATGTATTAGTCCAGTTTTATCTATTACAGCTGTTTCGGCAATAACATCTAGTTTTGCTACAAGTGGCGGTAATATTTCTGATGATGGAGGAAAGTCTGTTACTGCTAGGGGCGTATGTTGGAGTACGTCTCAAAACCCTACTATTGTTGATAGTAAAACATCTGATGGTATAGGTATAGGAAGTTTTAATAGTTCTATTTCTGGTTTAATTTCAGGAGCTACTTATTATGTAAGAGCTTATGCAACAAATAGCGTTGGAACATCATATAGTAATCAAGAGAGTTTTACAACGGTAATAGTTAATAATCGTTTAGCTTTTGATGGAGATAATGATTTTGTTGAATGTGGTCCATTTGCTGAACTTGATGCTACTCAGCATTTTAGTATTGAATATTGGATTTATTTTGCAAGTGCTCCAAATACATGGAATCTTATATGTTCAAAATCAATTGGATTAGGTGGTTCTGGAAATGATCAACGTATAAATATGGGTATTCATAAACTTGGAAATGGCTCATTATCTCTTTTCGGAACTATTTCAAATGGATCTAATGGATACGGCGAAACTGCTTTGGGTGAAATAACACTTGGTCAATGGTATCATGTGGCTATGACATTTGATGGAACTCAGTCAACTAATGCAACACGTATGAAAATTTTTATCAATGGAATTCAAAAACCTTTGACAATAAGTTATGGTAATGTTGCAACTACAACAGCTAATTTGGGTTCTTCTTATCCGTTTGTGCTAGGAGGTGAGTGGTTAAGTGGATCTTATAATACTTTCTTCTCTGGGATTATTGACGAATTTAAAGTTTGGTCAACTACAAGAAGTCAGACAGATATTTCAAACAATATGAATTCAGATTTAACGGGTGCAAATGGTTTGTTAAGTTACTATCGATTTAATCAAGGTATTGCAGGAGCTGATAATACAGGAATTAATACTTTGATTGATAATCAGAATAAATATACTGGTAATTTGAATAATTTTGCACTTACTGGCACTGTAACATCTAACTGGTTGTCTTCTTCGTTAGGCGATATGTCTGTTGATGCAATAACTGCAAGTTCTCAAACTAATACTACAGTAACTTTAAGTAGTTCTATCTTAAGTATAGGATATAGTAGTCCGACAATTAGAGGAATTTGCTATAGTACTGATGCATTGCCTACAATTGCTGATACAAGAGTAGAAGAAAATGGAGTGTTTTCAACTGGTGCTTTCTCCGAAAATCTTACAGGATTAAATGTTAATACTTTATACTACTCAAGAGCATATGCTACTAATACTTCTGGAAATAGTTATGGTCCACAATTTACATTCTGGACTTTAGCTAATGTACCCGACGCACCTACTGTTAACGGAGCAACTACTACTTCTTTAGATGTATCTGTGAATGTAAACTCAAATCCATCTATTACAGAGTTTGCAATATATGAAACCAGCACATTAAAGTATGTACAGGCTAATGGAACTTTGGGAGCTTCTGCAGTTTGGCAGACAGCTGCAATCTGGGGCTCAAAAACGGTAACAGGTTTAAATTCAAATATTGAATATACTTTCAAAATTAAAGCAAAGAATGGGGTAGGAACAGAAACTGACTTTAGCAGTACAACTTCACTTTATACACTAGCAATTATTCCATCTGCATTAAATGTTAATACAGCAACTACATCATCTTTAAATTTATGTGTAAATTCGAATGGGAATCCTGCTTATACAAATTTGGCTATTCAGGAAACTTCTACAAACAAATATTTACAAAGTGATGGTACATTAGATAACACAGCTGTATGGAAAACAGAAGCTTTATGGGAAGTAAATGCAATTAATACTGCAAAAACAGCAATTGGGTTAAATGCAAATACACAATACACATTTAAAGTGAAAGCAAAGAATGAGAATGATGAAGAAACTTCATTTAGTGGAACAACATCGCTTTATACATTGGCTAATGTTCCTTCTGCACCAACTGTAAATGGCGCAACTGCAACAACTTTAGATGTTACTATAAATGTAAACAGCAAT
>CAZWRD010000081.1:0-14193 GCA_964636105.1 uncultured Bacteroides sp. | reverse complement strand
GGTGGTAGTTTAACAGAAGCTACTCAGTGGGGTCGATTTATGATTGACGCTATAATTGGCTACCCACCTCCTTTTGACGCAAGTGTAGCTGATATTATATCACCATCTACAGGCTGTAATATGGTAAATAAAACAGTTAGTATCAAAATTGAAAATCTTGGTTCTGATACAATTGTTAGTGGAATAAATACTATGGTTGCCAAATATGCACTCAGACTAAATAATAATTTAATCAATGTTGTTAGTGAGAATGTTAACGCAACAATATTACCTTCTGGGTCTTATGTATATTCATTTTCAACTCCTATAACATTAGCAGCTATCGGAGCAGATTCAAACTATCATATCAAATCATGGGTCGAAATGACTAGTGATGCTTATTTATTTAATGATACAATTGGGAAAAACTTAGTATCTAAATATACACCTATAAATCCTACAGTTATATCACCAATAAGTGTAAATTATGCTACTCAAGCTAATTTAACAGCTACATCAGTTGATACTGTATTGTGGTTTGCAAATTTAACCGATACTATTAACATAGGAGGAGGATCTCCATTTACAACTCCTTATCTCTTTGATTCAACTACTTACTATGTATTAGCAGGAAATATCAATTCAACTCCTACAACTCAATTTGTAGGACCATTAAATACCTCAATAGGTGCAGGTGGAGGAATAACAGCTACTGCATATGTTACTTTATTTGATGTATTAAGCCCAGCCGGTGTAACAATTAAAAATGTGGACTTGTATCCTATAACTTCCGGTGCAGCTTATACAATGTTTATTAAAAACTCATCAGACGTTATTATTCAATCATATACAGGAACTACTACAGTTGCAAATATAAAAGAAACTGTAAATGTTAATTTCTATGTACCTGCCGGAACCGGTTATAAATTAGGTTTTTCTTCAGGACCAAACTTTTACAGAAATACAAGCGGAGCATCTTATCCATATCAAATTCCTGGGTTGGTTTCAATAACCGGAAATTCATTCGATCCTGCTTATTATTACAATGCGTATAATTGGGAAGTGTTTGCCGGACTAACTGCCGGAGGAGGAAACGGATGTACAAGTAACAAAGTACCTCTTGTAGTTAATGTAACCAATATTCCTGCAATAGATGCTGGCTTAACTGAAATTGTATCACCTACAGGTTCAATCCCTTCAGGGGTTTCAACACCGGTAAGTGTAACAATTAAAAACTGGGGAACTTCAAATCTTACATCTGCAACTATTAACTGGTCGCTAGACGGTATAATGAAACCATCAGTAAACTGGACTGGAAATTTAAGCAATGGAGCTTCATTACCTTTCACTTTAACCTCAACACCGTTTATTGGTGGTTCTCATACAATTAAAGCATGGATATCAAATCCTAATAATTTAATTGATATATATGCTATTAATGATACTGCAAGTAATTCATTTTCTGCATGTATGAATGGAATATTTACCATTGGCACAGGAGGCAATTTTACTAGTTTTAATCAAGCTTTACAAACAATAACTAATGCAGGTTTATGTGGTAATGTTATTTTTGATGTATTACCGGGAACATATGACGAACAGCTTATAATTAATCAGATACCAAATGCAGGTCCAAATTCTACTATTACCTTCAGATCAATAAATGGAAATAGTTCTACTGTAGAATTAACATATACAGGAACTTCAACTACTAATGCTGTTTTAAAATTAAACGGGGCTGACTATATCAGATTTGAAAACATGAGTATTATTTCTACCGGTTCGTCTATAACTAGAGCTGTTGAAATTACTGGTGGAGCAAATTATAATAAATTTACAGGAAATGTTATCGAAACCGACTTAGCAACATCTTCTACTTTTGCTCCGATTTATTCAGCAAGTACAAATCTCGATAACAACAACGAATTTATTAACAACAGAATATCGGGTGGTTATTATGGTATTTATTGGTATGGCAGCTCAACTAATATGAAATCAAACAATAAATTTATTGGTAATACAATTAGTAACTTCTACTATTATGGAATGTATTTGTATTACAATGATTCTATTTTAGTTGAATCTAATACAGTAAATAATTCAGGCGTAAATACAACTTCATATGGAATATATTTATATTATAATGATAACATCAAAAAAGTTATTAAAAATAAAGTTCATATGAATGCATCAACAACTAATTATGGTATTTATGTAGGTTATTGTGACAATTTACCTTCTCAACCGGCATTGGTTGCAAATAATTTCATATCTCAGGAAAACGGTAGCGGATCTTCATATTTGTTATATAACACAAGCTCTACTTACGTAAACTATTTCAACAATTCTATAAATGTAACATCGGGTTCAACCTCATCATATGCAATTTATATAACTTCTGGTGGAAATCTAAATGTAATTAATAACAACCTTAGTAATACTGCCGGAGGTTATGCTTATTATGTTTCAACACCTGCAAATATTATTAATAGTGATTTCAATAATTTATTTAGTACAGGAACTAATGTTGCTTATTGGAGTGCTGCACGTCCAACACTTGATTCTTTGAGAAAGGTAAGTTTAAAAGATTCAAATTCCGTTTCTTTAAATCCAAATTATATTTCTAATTCAAATCTTCATGTTGTTAACTTCTATCTTGATGGAAAAGCAAAGCCATTAGCTAGTGTAGTTGATGATATTGATGGTGATACTAGAAATATAAATCTACCTGATATTGGAGCTGATGAATTTATTTTACCTGATTATGATGCAGGTATAGCCGCTTTAATTGAACCATATAGCCCTGTAAGTCAAGGCAATCAAAACATTAAAGTTGCATTAAAAAATTATGGTTTAATCAATCTGAACTCAGTTGTAGTTAATTGGACTGTTAACGGAATTGCAAAACCTGCATTTTATTGGACTGGAAATAAAGCATTGGGCGAATCTGATACAGTAATAATTGGTAATCATAATTTTACAGCCGGTTCTTTTGCAATTAAGGTATGGACAAGCAATCCGAATAACAATACTGATCAAATGAATTTTAATGATACGCTGATAACTAATTTGATAGCATGTAGCGGACCATTAAGTGGCAACTATTCAATTGGAGGTATTGCTGCCAATTACCAAACAATAAGTCAGGCTATTTCAAGTTTGAAATATTGTGGAATTAGTGGCCCTGTTACTTTCAATATCAATCAGGGCAACTATAATGAACAATTAGTAATAGGAGCAATAAATGGAGCATCAGAATTAAACAGAATTACATTTAAATCTGCAAACAACGACAGTAGCAGCGTTATTATAAATTATGCACCATTGTCATCCGCAAATTATGTATTACGTTTAGATAGTGCTGATTATATTTCTTTTAAACATTTATCCATAGTTAATACTACACAAAATAATGTTGGAAGAGTGGTTGAATTGATTAACGGAGCTAATTACAATGAATTTTCAAACAATGTAATTCAGTCTGTTCCTACAACTTCAAGTGCATGTGCAGGATTCTATACAGCAAGTTCATCTTTGGCTAACTATAATATGATTAAAAATAATCTGATTTTAAATGGTTATTATAGTGCATATTTTTATGGTTCTTCATCTTTAAATAAAATTGGAAATTCGTTTATAGGAAATATTGTTAAGGGATTTTATTACTATGGCATTTACAATTATTATTCCGATTCTATTACAGTTATTGGAAATTATATTCAGAATGCAACAAACTCTGGTTATGTTTATGGAATTTACAATTCTTATATTAATGATTTAAGAGTTGAGAAAAACCATATAGATATTAAACCTGGTTCTTATGGCTATCCTTTATATTTAAACTATGTTGATGGTACAGCCAATAAACGCGTATTGGTTGCAAATAATTTTGTAGCTCAGTCTAGTGGAAGTAATAGTTATGGTTTGTATGTAAACTATTCAAATTATGTTGATGTTATACACAATTCTGTATTTATCAGTCAAGGAGCTACTTCAAGAGCATTATATCTTGCATCAGGTTCCGGATATTCAAATATCAGAATCTTTAATAATTCATTTGTAAATACTGCTGGTGGCACCGGAGTTGAAGTTACTGCTACTGCTATAACTAACAATTATGTTACTGCTATGAATTTTAATAATATTTGGTCAACTACATTACCAATTGGTAAATGGGGAACTACCAATTGCAACACTCTTGCATCATGGATAACAGCTTGTGCCAAAGATTCAAATTCAATTTCATTAAATCCTGATTATTTATCTCAAAGCAATTTACATGTTTATTCCATTGCTTTAAATGATAAAGGAACACCAATAACATACGTTACAGAAGATTTCGATGGACAATCCAGAAACGCAACAACACCAGATATAGGTGCTGATGAATTTACTCCACTACCTGTAGACATCGGGGTTCTTGGCATAATTAGTCCATCAAACAATTTTGCACCTGTAAACACAACAGCTACAGTTAAATGTATTATAAAAAATTATGGCTCTACTGATGCATATAATTTCAATATTTCATATGTTGCCGGAAATTTAGCTCCTGTTTCAATGAACTATACTGATACATTATTGGCAAACACAATTGATACAATTACATTTACTACTCAATTGAATGTAATTGCTGGTCCGTTTGCAATAAAAGCATATACTACAATAGTTAACGATGGCAATTTGACTAATGATACCAGCAAAATCAATTATTTTGGAGTTCCAACCAAAGGTATTCCATATACAGAAAACTTTGATTCCAATGTTGAAGAATGGTTCCAAACAGGTGGTACTATGCAGTGGCAAAAAGGCATTCCTAATGCAAGTATTATTAATAATGCATATAGCTCACCAAATGTATGGGCTACAGTACTGAATGGCAACTACATAAATGGAAGCAATGATTATTTATATACACCATACTTCAACAACCAAGTATTTAAAGCTGATACGCTAATGTTCAGGTATTGGATGGATGCGGAAAACAATTTGGATGGCGGAAGAATTGAATATTTAGATTATCAGGATAATTGGACTGTTTTAGGAACTATTGGAAATACAGACACCAATGCAATTAACTGGTATAATGCTACTTCGGTTGCATTATGGACAGGAAACAGCAATGGATGGAAACAAGCCAAATACAAGATTTCTAATGTTGCTAATATGGGCAATACTTTACAATTCAGATTTGTATTTACTTCAAACGGTTCAAACAATGCATATAATGGTTGGGCTATTGATAATTTTGAATTAACTTTAAAGAAAATTGATAATGATGCGGGTGTTATTTCAATTAATAATTCAAATGCAGTACAATTAGGTGATACTATTTATCCTAGTGTTACTGTTACTAACAATGGTATTAATCCGTTAAGCAACATCCCAATTAAGTATTCTATAAATGGACAAACACCTGTTTCTGAAACCATTAATACTACATTAGCTCCAGGAAGTTCTATAACTTATCCATTTAATACTTATTTTAAAGTATTAAGTCAACCTAATTTTATCTTAAAAGTATTTACAACGGTAACTGGCGATTACTATACAGGAAGTGATACTGCAACCAAAGTATTTAATGTTTCTCCAGCTACTAAAGATGTGGGAATTTTAAGTATAGAAAATCCAGGTAATGCAGTTTCTTCAGGTTCTACAATTACAGTAACTATCAAGATTAAAAACTATGGTACAACTCCATTAACATCTATTCCAGTTGCTTACCAAAGAGGTACTCAACCAGTTCAGAATGCAACTTGGTCTGGACCTGCATTAAATCTTGGCGATTCAGCAATATTCTCATTCCCAACAACTTTTGTAGTTCCTCTAGGTGCTTCATTTACATTTAGTGCTTACACAAATTTATCGGGTGATGCTTATCCTGCTAATAATAAGATAACAAAAACAGTTACAATAACTACTCTTCCTGCAAACGCTGGAAGTATTTCTTCTACAGCTGTATTTGGTGGTGATACAATTTGTTTCCCATCGTCAAGTACAAATCCTATTTCAGTTACATATAGTGTTCCTACAATTTCAAATGCAACTTCGTATGTTTGGAATTACACTGGCAACAATGTTACTTATAATGATACTACTACTACCAATTCAGTTTCTATTGAATTTTCAAATAATGCAACTGATGGCAATCTAACAGTTTATGGAATAAATTCATTAGGAAATGGAGGCGTTTCGAATCCATTTGCAATTGATGTAATTCAAAACTGTAGTGTAGGAATTGATGAAGAAAATTCTGATAACTTCTGGTTAAGTCAAAACATGCCTAATCCTGCTAATGCTAATACAATTATTGAATTTAATATTCCTCAGCAAGGAATTGTAATATTTGAAATTGTAAATATGATTGGTCAAAATATTTATAACTTTAACGAAAACAGGAACTCAGGAAAACATCAGATTTATTTGAATGCAAATGAACTATCCGATGGTATCTATTATTATTCTGTTACTTACAAAGGTAAACGATTGGTAAAAAAGATGCTAATTAATAAATAGTTTTAGTTTTTTCATAATGTAAAAAAGGCTGTTTCAATTGAAACAGCCTTTTTGTTTTAAACCAAACCTAAATGGGAATATTTTACTAATGACTTTTACGCTAAAAATGGACTATTATATAAATCAATTTGGAGTTAATAATAAACTATTATATATCTTCGCAATTTTTTTGACTTTTTAGTAAGAATTTGAATGAAATCAAAGGAAAAGCATTATTCAAAAACTATGTATTTTGCTAACGATTAAACAAATATGCCTATTTCAAGTTAAATAATCAATCACATAAAACATACAAATCGTCGCGTGGATTTAAACACATTACGGGTATCTTCCATGGATTTAAAATTGAATGAAGTTCTTTTGGACCTTTAAAAAAATCAAAGAGATCATATGATTTTGTGGTTAAAACAATTACAAGACCTGCATTTTCTTCATTAGCAGTTTGCAAAGCCTTCATATCTAGCGTACTTTCTTTTTCACTTGTATTAATTATTTGATAAGAAACCTCAAAATTAAAAAATATTTTGCGAATAAACTTCTGATTATTATTTAATTGTCTAACAAAATACTCATCTTTTACTTTTGGAGTCATCACTTTTATTTCAGCATCATTAAACCTACTAAAATAGCTAGCCCATAACACTTTCTCTTTTGACTCTTTTGTTGAATCAATAGGTACAATTATTTTTTTATAAAAAGACTCATCATTAATATCCTTATTTACAAACAAATATGGAATTCTCGACTTTCGGAATAATTTTAGAAGATTTTTGGGATGAAAATCATGACTTTTTACATCATCTCTATAACTTATAATTGCCAATATCGCATTTATTTTCGGAACAATTTCGCTGAAAGACTTTGCATAATCTTTGTTGATAACCAAAGTATTTGAAACACAATCTCCAGCATACGATTTTAACTTTATTTGCAATTCTTCTTCGGTTTCCATTCCTGAATTCAAACAAGCAATCGTAATTTCTTTTTCAAGTATCTTACTTATTACTATGGCATGATTTAAAGCAATTTTACTGTTTTTAGTAAAATCTGTAAAAACCAAAATCTGTTGATCTTTTTCGACAAACATAATTTAATATAATCCTTTAACAACTGGCTTTGCAGCAATAAAATCCTTTAAGTAAAACGGCTCAAAATAAGCTGTATCTTCAAACTCTTTATTATCAAGTTTTCTTTCAGCTATTTCTATCATTCCTTTGGCTGATAAGGCAACATTTTCTATAAAAATAGCATTTTGATGTTTTCCCAATACTTCTTTACATTTTAATGCTCCATTGCCAAAAAAGTAAACTTTTTGGTCTCCTAAATAATTATTGTAAGTATTTTCTTCAACAATATCAGCCTGAACTTCCCTTAATGTTTTAATGTCAACACTATAAAATGCAGAATAAACTTCCATTCTTCGAGCATCAATCATTGGACATAATAATGAGTTTTCTTCAATTTTATTATTTCTCACAACATCAAAACACATTGATTTTAAAGTGTCTACAGAAATAAGTGGAATATT
Source organism: uncultured Bacteroides sp. (assembly GCA_964636105.1). GTDB lineage: Bacteria > Bacteroidota > Bacteroidia > Bacteroidales > JACABE01 > JACABE01. The sequence continues at coordinate 6,170 of CAZWRD010000081.1, read as the reverse complement.
TAAAGCATAGCACAAGCCTTTTGCAGAAGAAACACCAATTCTTAAACCTGTATATGAACCAGGTCCTTTACTAACAGCAACTGCATCAAGATCTTCAGGCAATTTTCCAGCTTCCTTTAAAACTTCATCAATAAATACAGCTACTTTTGCAGAGTGAGAATTAACGTTATCAGATTCTCTTATTGACAACAATTTTCCATTAAAAGCCAAAGCTACAGAGCAAACCTCTGTAGCCGTTTCTATTATTAAAATTAATCCCATTAAGCGATTTTAATTAGATTTATCTGTTTTTTTATCAAACAATTTCGATTTCTCAACCTTTTTTACAAGCAAATTATTTTTTAATGATTTAGTAATGGCAGTATAAGGTCCAGCAATTATTTCATCATTTTCTTTCAAACCTTCTATAATTTCAATATAATTATTATCCTGAATACCAGTTTTAACTCTCTGCATTACAGCAGTTCCGTTTTTATATAAGAAAACATATTCTACAATTTCTTCTTTGGGTGCTTTTTTTGTAGTTGTTGATTTTTCATCATCTCCTTGCTCAGTATTTTCTTCATTATCACCCTTTTTAGGTATAATTGATTTCTTACCAGTTGAGTCTTCTCTGGTAGTAACAGCCTGAATTGGAATAGTTAGTATATTTGAAGCACTTTTGGTTTGAATATCAACAGTTGCAGACATTCCTGGTCTGAATGGACTGATATTTGGTTTATCAGCCTTCATCAAATCCTGATAGGAAGATTGTAATATTCTGATTTTTACATTAAAATTTGTCACCTGATCTGCACTAATTCCTGTTGTATTTGCTGAATTTGCAATTTGAGTAACAACACCTTTAAATTTTCTATTCAAAAAAGCATCTACTTCTATCAAAGCAGTATCGCCTAATTTTACTCTAACAATATCATTTTCATTAACCTCTACATTAACTTCCATATTATTAAGGTTAGCAATACGCATAATTTCTGTTCCACTTGAAAATTGTGAAGCACCTGTAACCCTCTCCCCTACTTCAACGCTTAACTTAGATATAGTGCCACTATTGGGAGCAAATATTGAAGTACGAGTAAGATTCTCTTTTGATTGTTTTAATGCAGCTTCGGAACTACTTACGCTAAATTGAGCTGCAACTACATTTTGCTCAGCAGCTTCTACTTGTGCTTTTGCTACTTCATAAGCCGCTTTTGCAGCATCAAAATCTGAGGCAGAAATGGTTTGTTGCTTAAATAATTTATCACTCCTATCAAATGAAAGCTTGGTGTTGGTAAATTGGGCTTTAACTTGCGCCAAATTAGCTTTTGCATTAGCCAAATTAGCTTTCTGACCATTAAGCATTGCCAAACTTTGTTCGTAAGATGACTTATATATTTCAGGATCAATTTCAGCCATTAAATCACCTTGTTTTACTTCATCACCTTCTTTAACAAGTAGTTTTACAACTTCACCAGAAATAAACGGACTGATTTTAATCTCAACTTCAGGTTGGATTTTTCCACTTGCAGAAACTGTTTCAGTAATATTTCTTATACTTGCTTTTTCAGTAAAAACTTCAACCTCAGTTTCACCGCCAATCCACCCATTCTTTTTGGCAACTATCAATAGTACAATCAATAATACACCTCCGATTATTGATAATGTAATAATATTTTTCTTCTTCATTTTTTGAAAAAATATAATGTTATTTACTTAATGTTATTGGATTTCCTTGATAAAAATCAAGGATTATTTTTTTGAATACAAAATTAAATTTCGCTTTTAACAAATCTGATTCAGCTTTTATCAATTTATTTTTTGCATCGTTATAATCTATTGAATTAATCATTCCTACATCAAACTTCCGTTGTGTATAATCAAATGCTTCCTGAAAAGAAGCAACTGTTTTTTGAGATGCTTTATAATTCTTGAAAGCTCCTTGTGCATCCGCATAAGCTTGCTCTATATTCTTTTTCAATTGATTTTTAGTTAATTGCAAATTATATTCAGCATTTAATGCATTTAGTTTAGCTTTTTTAACATTGGCATTTACCTGATTTCCGTTAAAAATAGGAATATTCAAATTAAATCTTAGTGACTTACTTAAATTTCTGTCTAACTGATCTTTAAAAGACATTTTTTCAAACTCGTAAGTTGTTAGTTTTTGAACAATAGCCTCATTAGTTCCAGCTACAGTATAATTAGTAGGAACATTATCTGTAACTGTAAAAGATTTAATCTTCATAAAATTATCAGCATAATTGCTACCATAATATCCACTTAATGATAAACTAGGATACCTGAAACTTCTTGCGATAGCTAAACCTCTGCTGGAACTTTCTAAACGAAATTCTGCACTTTTTATCTCAGGCATTACTGTAGATGAGTAAGCATAAATTTGATTAGTTGGTATTAATGTTAATTCGTTTTCCACTTTTAATTCCGGCTTAATAATATCAAAGTCGGTTGATGATTTCAAATCAAGCAATTGAGCCAAATCGAGAAAAGATAAATCTAATTGGTTTTGTGCTGAAATTAAATTAGCTTCTTCCAATGCTGCTTGTGCCTGAATATCAAGCAAACTACCTCTAGCAATAGTTCCCGCATCAAACAATTTTTTGGTTCTTTCTATTTGCATTTGGCTAATATTAACTTGATTCTGCTGATTTTCAAGTTGTTCTTTATTAAATAAAATCTGCATATAAGCTTGAGCAATTCGTAAAGCGATATCATTCTTCATCTTTTCCAAATCATATCTGCTTGCTTTATAATTACTTTCGCTTTGACGTATTGAATTAACCTTCTGGAATCCATTAAATAAATCAATTGAAGATGTTAGTGCAAAAGAATTAGATTGAGTTTGTTCGTCAGTATAACTATTAGAAGTAGGGTCGATATTTCTGCCCCAACTATAATTATGACTTACACTACCATTTAAATTTGGTAAAGCATTCAATTTATTTTGCAAAGCCGTAATTTTATCAGATTCCGCAGCTAAATAACTCTGTTTTACCTGAATATTATTTTCGAGTGCATAATTAATACATTCCTCCAATGTCCATTTTTTTTGAGCATTTGTTTGAAATGCAAAACTAAAAATCATTAATATAAGAAACAGTAATCTTCTCATCTTGTAAGATGTATGTGTTTTTAATTTATTTTTTTTCGCTAATTGATTAATGAAAAAATCAACTATCAAAAGTAAACATAAAACCTTAATTTTTGATTATTATTGTTATCTTTTTTATCTTTTTTCGTTAAAAGGCAAATAACAGTGGTTGAATGCTGATTTTTATATGCCGAATTTCTAAAATAAAACTTTTTCCTTTAAAAATAAAAAGCTGCTCAAATGAGCAGCTTTTTATTGATTATGAAATACTTATTTGTCGAGCAGGTTTTTCTTTTGCTTCATCTCTTTTTGGAATTTCAATTATTAAAACTCCATTCTGATGAATTGCTTTTATTTGATCTTGTTCAACAAGATCTGGCAATCCGAATGATCGTTTGAAAGAGCTGTAGCTAAATTCGCGCCGCATGATTCTTTCATTTTTATCGTCTTTGCTGTTTTGTTTTTCACTCGAAATACTCAAAACATTGTTGTGAAGATCAATTTTAAAATCATCTTTATTCAAACCAGGTGCAGCAACTTCAATTTTAAAATTGTCTTTGGTTTCAACTATATTAACAGCCGGCATTGAAAAAACTGACTGATTATCTAAAAAATTTGAAACTACATCTTTACCAAAAAAATCATCTGCAAAATTTGGTAAATAAAACTGTTTTCTTAACATTGGTAACATATTTATGTCCTCCTATTTTAAATATTAATATTTTTGTTTGTTGGCAATCATATTTCAAACTATATGCCAAAGTATAAATTTTAAATTTTTCTGCCATTTTGTCATTTTTAAAGTCAATATTTAATGGATTTAACTGCCATTTTGTCATAACATAATTCATATATAATACTGTTATTTAAATATATGAATATTTATAAATTCATATTTATTCTTGCAAATTGATTTTACAAAATAATTAAAAAGATATTAAAAAATATTGGTTGAAAAAAAATACATTTTCCTTTTTAAAATTCAAAAAAAACTTGTAGGTTTGTGGTGTGCTTTAGGCATAAATTTTAATTTAATAAAAATGACTCTTTATAAAACAATAATATCTCTATTTATCGCAATTACAATTACATCTAGCATTTACGCTCAGGAAGAATTGGATTGTGGAAAAACGGATAACAAAAAAGCAAAAAAATTATTTGAAAAAGCGATTGATTATTATAGTTCAGGGCAATATGGAGATGCCATTAAAACGCTGAAAGACATCATCGATATAGAACCAGATTATGCCGAACCATACTATATGTTGGGTACAATTAGCATAAAAAAAGCAGACAGAAACCTGAAAGCAGCAAAACTATATTTCAAGCAAGCTATTGATTTATGTCCAGATTATGACCCATATGCATATTATTATCTAGGCGATATATATTATGGTGACGAAAAATATGATACAGCAGCTATTTATTTAAACAACTTTCTTAAAGATGTTGACAAAATAAAATCGGATGAAGATTACAAACGAGCCGAACAAATGCTAAAATATGCAGCGTTTTATGATAAACTTTTTAAAAATGCTGTACCTTTCGACCCTAAACCACTTGAAGGCGTTTGCACACAACTAGATGAATACCTGCCAATTATAACTCCGGATAATGATTTTTGCTATTTTACCAGAAGAACAGAATTAGCTCAACAAAAAACCGCTTGGGCATCATCGAGCAAAAAGTATAAAGAAAAATTTTTAGAAAGCGAACGTCGAAACGGTGTTTTTAACTCAGGAGATGAAATGCCAGAGCCTTTTAATTTAAGTGAAAACGAAGGAGGTGCCACATTAACCATTGATAATAACTTATTGATTTACACCATTTGCAAATATACTGATGGCGGAAACTATTATAATTGTGATATTTGTTTTACAGAAAAAAGAGGAGAATTGCAATGGACAAGTATTAAAAACCTAGGTAAAAATGTAAATACTGCAAAAACATGGGAATCGCAGCCAACCATATCTTCTGATGGCAAAACTTTGTATTTTGTAAGTGACAGGCCAGGAGGTTTCGGAGGCTATGATATATACAAAACCATTCGTCAGGATAATGGAGAATGGTCTGTACCAATAAACATGGGACCAACTGTAAATACAGCAGGAAATGAAAAAGCTCCATTTATACACACTGATAGCCAGACACTTTACTATGCTTCAGATGGTTGGCAAGGCTTAGGGGGTTACGACATTTTTTTTATCAGATTGGGTGAAGATAAAAAATGGAAGGAGCCTAAAAACATTGGTTATCCTATAAATACAAAGTTTGATGATGCAGGTTTTTTTGTTAGTACCGATGGTAAATTTGCTTATTTTGCCTCAAATCAAATAAAAGGTGTTGGCGGTTGGGATATTTTTTATTTCGATTTATACGAAGAAGCCCGTCCTGAAAAAGTTCTATTTATAAAAGGTGAATTAAAAGACGAAAAAACACAAGAAGCTATCCCAGCCCGTATCGAACTTAAAAACCTGAAAACAAAACAGATAACTCAAATTCCAATTGATACACTTACAGGCAAATATGTGGCAGTTGTTCCCTTTAAAAATGATTATCTGCTTACCATAAAAAAAGAAGATTATGCTTATGAATCAAAATATATATCAACTGAAGATGAAACTTTTAAGCAACCTGCAAAAATTGATATTAACATCAAGCAAATAGAAGTTGGAGCCAGTTATCAGTTGAAAGACATCAACTTTGCTACAAATTCTTTTATTTTAAATGATGCTTCAAAAGTTATTATTGATGGTTTTATTGTTTTTTTGAAAGAAAACCCTCATGTAAGCATTGAAATACAAGGACATACAGATGATGTAGGTAACGACAAAACCAATTTAACATTGTCGGACAACAGAGCAAAATCAGTTTATGAATATTTGGTACAAAACAATATTTATCCTTCACGCTTAAGTTATAAAGGCTATGGAGAACTAAAACCAATAGCCCCAAATACCAACGAAGAAGGAAGAGCTAAAAACAGAAGAACAATATTTGTGATAAAGTCGAAATAATTAAAAAATCGGGGTATCCGATCATTACCCGTGTTGATTTTTAATAATTTTCTCATATGAAA
>CAZWRD010000080.1:0-14259 GCA_964636105.1 uncultured Bacteroides sp. | reverse complement strand
TGGTAATAACCATAAAGAAAAACAAAAACATGAAAATAATATCAGACATTGATCCTGTATTAATAGCAGGAATCTCTCTTTTACCGTCTTTTTTAAATCTTGCCATTATTTGATTCCTCCCACATCTTTAGGTTCAGCTTCAGAAATACTAATAGGAATTGCTTTTTGTATAGCTTCCCTTTTGGCATCTGATTTTAAATCTTCAAAACTTTTGCCAAACTTTTCTTTTGATAATTTATTACGAAGTTCATTAACCGCTGCAGTTAACTCATTTTGAACCTTAATATAAATTTCATAAGAAGTACCTCTGTCATTTTGTAATGAAATAACACCTTTAGAAACTTCAATATTACCCAATAAATCAATATATCTGATAGTTTTTTCAGGTAAATTAGGATCACTTGATGGATTGGTAAGAAATTCAAGTGTTTTGGTCTTTAAAGTACTAATATCACCCAAGCTACCATTTACCAATAATTGGTCATTGGCATTTACTAATACGGTAAAGATGTTTCGTTTTTTGATTTCAGGTGGTTTAACAGAAGGGTCAATGGGAGGAGGTAACTTTCTTGAGATACCCATATCTGTGTTGATAGATGAAGTCAACAAGAAAAAGGTAAGCAACAAGAACGAAATATCTGCCATTGAACCTGAATTTATTTCTGGAATTTTTCTTGCCATAAATTAAATTATTTGAAAAATTTTGAAAAAGCAGCATAAACATAACTGCATAAAACTGCAACAAACATAAAGTAAGTTAAAATTATACCTGCTCCTATCACTTTTGACAAACCTGGATCAGTAGCTGTTTTTTCAAATAGTGCCAAACTTACATCTTTTGAATCAGACAGTAAGTAAGATAATATAAATAACACTGCAAATCCAACAATACCAATAATCGTAACTTTAGATTTTCCAATATTAGTAACAGTTACTTTTATTGAAAAGAATAAAAGAGCTAGTAAACTAATGGCTAAAAGTAAATATAATACAATTAAGCCAATATTAATTAATATATCCATATAAAAATTTAATATTATTTTTTATTGTTGTGTTTTACCAAAATATCCATAAATGAAATAGTAGCATCTTCCATATTGTTTACAATACTTTCAACTTTAGTTACTAAATAACTGAAGAATACCTGTAATACGATAGCCACAATTAAACCAAAAACGGTTGTTAAAAGAGCCACTTTCATACCACCAGCAACAACTGTTGGAGAAATATCACCTGCTTTTTCAATTGCATCGAAAGCTTGAACCATACCAACAACTGTTCCCAAGAAACCAAGCATAGGACCTAAAGCGATAAATAAACCAATCCAAGAGAGATTTTTCTCTAATCTTGCCATTAATACACCACCATAAGAAACTATAGATTTCTCAACGATTTCTATACCTTCATCAGATCTTTCCAAACCTTGATAGAAAATACTTGCCAATGGACCACGTGTATTTTTGCAAATTTCTTTAGCTGCTTGAATTCCACCTGTTTTTAAAGCACCCTCAACACTATTTAATAATTTATCGCTATTTGGTGACGATAAATTTAAATAAATAATTCTTTCAACAACAAATGCTAAACCAAGAATAAAAACTATTAAAATAGGAGCCATCCAAACAGCACCACCTTCAATAAATTTTTCTTTCATTACTTGATGAAATGACTTGTTGTCTTCTGAAACAGCTTCACTAACAGCAGTGGTATCAGTAGCTGGTTCAGCTTGTACATTTGAATCAACAGTAGCAGCTTGAGCTGTAGTGTCAGTTACTTGTTCGGTTTTTACATCTGCTTTTTTATCTTTTTGAGCAAATGCGATATTTGATGCACCGAAAGTTAGCATTCCTGCTAATGTAAATAAAGCAATTAATTTTTTCATAGTTACTTTTTTGAATTAATTTTTAATTTTTATTGCTAAATACTTAATTTATTTAATTGTTTAAAATTTTCTTTTCCAAAATTTTGCGGAGAGGGTGGGATTCGAACCCACGATACGCTTTTGGCGTATACACACTTTCCAGGCGTGCGCCTTCGACCACTCGGCCACCTATCCAAAACATTTTTTTACTTTAGATTTCTTTTTAAAATCAAGCGGCTAAATTACAAAAAAAATAGACTTCAAAAACATTTTTGTTCATTTTTTTTAATAACGTAATCATTTGGTTATTATTATTTAAATTTTTATTATTGATAATCGTTTAAAATAATAAAAAAATGCCACTTTAGTCTTCATCCGAATTTCTATATAATTGTTTTTATGCATTTTACATTTTAATCAGATTACAAATTCTATCATCAGATAAGTTTTTAGAGCTATCTTATTATTCATTTGTAAGTTCACCTCTGATAGATATTTGTAATTGACTACAAATTTCGTTATACGAAATATCTTTTCCTAATAAAAACATGAGTTTTGCAATAGCTGATTCTGTAGTAATATCATATCCTCCCACTACACCAATTTTACCTAAATCAACGCTGGTTTCATATTTACCAATTTCAACACTTCCCGATTTGCATTGCGTTACATTTAAAATTATGATACCACTATTAATTGCCGTTTTTAATGAATCAAGAAACCATTTTTCTGTAGGTGCATTACCCGATCCGTAGGTTTCCATTACTACAGCTTTTAATCCGCTAATTGAAAGTATTGATTTTACAACATTTTCTGAAATACCAGGAAATAACTTCAAAATAGCTACATTCGAATCTAAGTTATAATGTACTTTTAGCTTCTTAAAATTTGGTTTTAAAATCAAATGATGCTTATATCTGATATAAACGCCAACTTTAGCTAAAGCAGGATAATTACCTGACACAAATGCTTCAAAATTTTCGGCATTAAACTTATTCGTCCTATTTCCTCTAAAAAGCTTATTCTCAAAACAAATACATACTTCTGGGATTAAAGGTGTATTTTCATCTTTGGCAGCAGCCATTTCTACTGCATTTATAATATTATCTCTGCCATCTGTTCTAACTACACCTAATGGCAATTGCGATCCAGTTAAAATTACTGGTTTATTTAGATTTTCGAGCATAAAACTCAATACCGACGCTGTATAAGACATGGTATCAGTGCCATGCAAAACCACAAAACCATCATAATCTTCATAATTATCCTCAATAATTTTTGCTAGTTTTATCCAAAAATCTGGCTTCATATTGGATGAATCAAGCAAAGGATCAAAAGAATAGGTATCAATTTTATAATTAAAATTCTTTAAAACCGGAATAGATTGATAAAGCAAATCCATATTAATCGGATGTAAAGCTCCAGTATTTGGATCTTTAATCATTCCAATTGTTCCACCTGTATAAATAACTAATATTGATGCTTTTGTTTCCATTAAATTAAAATTTAAAAAGCTGTCTTGCATTAAATGTTGTAATTTCTGCAACTTCTTCAATTGAAACTTTCTTTAATTCAGCTATTCGCTGGGCTATTAATGGTAAGTAAGAACTTTCATTTCTTAAACCTCTGTAAGGTGAAGGAGTTAAATATGGAGCATCCGTTTCAAGAATTATATTCTTTAAATCAATATTTTCAACAACTTTATCTAAACCTGAATTTTTAAAAGTTACAACCCCTCCTATACCTAAATAAAAACCCATTTCAATAATATCCATAGCTTGCTGATAAGTGCCTCCAAAACAATGAAAAACACCTTTAAGATTTTCATCATATTCTTCTTTCAGAATTTCAATAGATTCGTCAAATGAACTACGTGTATGAATGGCTACTGGTAAATTGTGTTCTTTTGCCAATTCAAATTGAAATCTGAGAGCATAATCCTGCTCTTTGGTATATGTTTTATCCCAATACAAATCAATACCAATTTCGCCTATTGCATAGTATTTTTGTTTTTTTAGTGCTTTTTTCATTATGGTAAGCTCCTCCATATAATTTTCTTTTACAGATGTAGGATGCAAACCAATCATAGGGAAAATTTTACCAGGATATTCTTTACATAATGCATTCATTTTCTTAATAGTACTACTATCAATATTAGGCATCAGAAAATACTCAACATTATTTTGCTGAGCTTTACTAATAACTTGATGAATATCGTCTTTATATTCGTCAAGATAAAGATGTGTATGAGTATCTGTTAGTATCATAATGCAAAAATAGATTAAAATTTTAATTTTATAATTCTTATTTTTGTAAAAATTTTTATCAGATTGAAAATTCTTATTATCAGATTTAGTTCTATTGGCGATATTGTTCTTACAACTCCGATAATCAGGTGTTTAAAAAAACAAATTCCAGACGCAGAAATACATTTTCTTACCAAAGAAATTTTTTCAAATATGCTGGTAAATAATCCGTATATTGATAAATTACATTTATTAAAAAAATCTTTTAGCGAATCTCTTTCCGAATTAAAAAAAGAAAACATTGATTATATTATTGATTTACATAACAATATAAGAACTTTCAGATTTAAAATAAACTTAAGGAAGAAGTCAGCATTATTTAATAAACTAAATTTTAAAAAATGGCTATTCGTTCGGTTCAAAATAAATTTAATGCCTGATATTCATATTGTTGAAAGGTATTTTGACGCATGCAAATTTTTTAATATTAAAAATGACAATGAAGGCTTGGATTTTTTTATACCTGAAGATGAAATTGTTTCGAAAAGCCAATTACCAAAAAACTTTCATAAAAGCTACGGAATACTTGTTATTGGTGGAAAACATTTTACAAAACAAATGCCAGACAAACTTTTAATCGAATTATGCAAATCTACAGAAATACCGCTTATATTATTAGGAGGAAAAGAAGATAGAATAAAAGCCGAAAACATTAGAAAAGAATCAGAAAATCCAGATATTTTTAATGCATGTGGAATTTTTAGCATTAATCAATCAGCATCCATTATTGAACAATCGAAAATTGTAATTACACCAGATACAGGCTTAATGCACATTGCATCAGCATTTAACAAAAAAATAATTTCGGTTTGGGGCAATACAGTTCCTGAATTCGGAATGTATCCATACTTACCCAAAAGCGATAAGGCAGAAATTATTGAAATAAAAAATTTAGATTGTCGTCCATGTAGTAAAATCGGATTTGAAAAATGTCCGAAAAAACATTTTAACTGCATGAACAAAATTGACATTTCACTTATAAAAAAACACTTACGATAATGAACGAAACTACAAAGTCTTTCGAAAAATTGCTAGAGATTATGGACACACTCCGCGAGAATTGTCCCTGGGATAAAAAGCAAACGCTTGAATCACTCAGATATCTTACGATAGAGGAAATGTACGAATTATCTGATGCTATTATGGAAAACGATTTGGACGAAATAAGAAAAGAGCTGGGTGATTTAATGTTACACATTGTCTTTTATGCTAAAATCGGGAAAGAAAAATCTGCTTTTGATATGAAAAGCATTTTGGATGGGATTTGCGAAAAACTTATAAACAGACATCCACACATTTACGGTGATGTAAAAGTAAATAATGCAGAAGATGTAAAAACCAATTGGGAAAAAATTAAGCTAAAAGAAGGAAGAAAATCTGTATTGGAAGGTGTTCCAAACGCATTACCCGCAATGGTAAAAGCATACAGAATTCAGGAAAAAGTTAAAGGTGTCGGTTTCGATTGGGAAGAACCACATCAAGTTTGGGATAAAGTTATAGAAGAAATAAACGAACTTAAAGATGAAATCAGAAATAACTCTTCAAAGGAGCTGATAGAAAAGGAATTTGGAGATGTTTTATTTGCGATGATAAATTATTCTCGCTTTTTAGATATTAATCCTGAAGATGCATTAGAGCGAACCAACAAAAAATTTATTAAAAGATTTAAATATTTAGAAAAAAAAGCTGATGAAAAAGGGAAATCTCTACATGATATGACATTGGCTGAAATGGACGTATATTGGGAAGAAGCTAAATCCCAAGAGGATTGATTTTTATTTAGAATGATTCTAAATTTTCAAAAATTAACAAAAAAACTAAAACCTTTTAGCCTTTTTGGTTGTCATTGTATTAATTTAGCAAACGATTTATTTTATCAAATAAAAAAATTTAAAAGGAGAAAACAAAAATGAAAAAAATTTTCGCTTTAGTATTTGCAGTAGTTAGCATTTTAATGATAAGTTGTCAGAAAGATGAAACTCCACTTTCAATTGTAGGTAACAAACCTCAATTAAATAATACAACAGGTATTAATTCAAATGTTCCAAGAGTTGATTTAAAAGGTGGCAAAATGACTGTATTTTTATCAGTTACAGATCAAGTTGGTTTACCTCTTTCAGGTTTAGTTAACCCAAATTTCGAAATCAGTTATACCATAAATGGGGTAACAACAGCTGTTCCAAATCCAAGTTTCAACGTATTATATTCTACAGGCACAGGTACTGCTTATAATGTTGCAACTGCAATGCCAATGGATTATTCAGGGAGTATGTTATTCGATTCTTTAACAATTCCTTTAATGGAATCTGCAATTAAATATTTTGTACAATTAAAAGCAGCTAACGATTATATGGAAATTATCAAATTTTCTACCCAAATTTTTACTGCTTGTCCATTTACAGTTGATACTGCTGCTTTATTAGCTGCAATTGATACTTTCCAAATTCAAAATCAAACTACAGCTTTGTATCAGGCTTGCTTAACAGGATTAAATGATATTCAAACATTAATGCCAACTTTAACTGGTACGTATTTGCCTGCAGTTATAGCATTTACTGATGGTGTAAATAATTGTCAACCATTAACTAATGATTCAATTATTTCAAAAGCAATAACCAATCAGATTCCAATTTATATAATTTGCTACGGTAATATGAATAGCGGTTATCCTGACACAACCATGTTAAAACATATGTCAGATACAACTGGTGGAAGATTTTATATTACTCCTAATGCAACACAATTGGTTGAATTATATTCATATGTTAGTGGTCAATTGGGTAATTTATACGTAATTACATTCCCATTTGGAACCAAAGCAGGTCAATTAGGAACTTTGAATATCAAAACAACTTATGTAAAAAATGGTAAAACTTACCAAAATATTACACATAAAACTTTCTATTTGAACTAACTAAACACTTTATATTTTACTTTGTGAAAAGCTCCGATAAATCGGAGCTTTTTTTTATTAATTACAATTTAAAAATACAGCAATGAGGATTAAACTTAGTATTATATTTATTTTCACCACTTTATCACTATTTGCCGATATTGTACCCATTGAAACTGCCAGATTGAAAGCACAAAAATGTGTAATTGAAAATTGGGAAAAATCAAAAAGAACAATTGATTTTCAAGAAGAAATAATTATTTCGAAAAATTCTTTACCGGCAATTTATATCTTCAATACAAAAAACAACAATGGTTTTATTATAATTTCAGCCGAAAGCCAAACAAATCATTTATTATTAGGATATTCTTTAAGTGGAAATTATTCAAATTCAACTTTACCAGAAGCATTGCAGGAAATACTAAATCAATATGTTGAAGAAATAAGTTTTCAAAGAGAAAGAAAAGACATAATTTATAAAAATCATGAAACAAAAGAAAAAAACAAAAGCAGCAATTTTGTTAGTCCATTACTTACCACAAAATGGGATCAATCCTGCTATTATAACGACTCTTGTCCAAGTGCACCCACTGCTGGAGCGTATTATTGTAACCATGTTCCTGCGGGTTGTGTAGCAATATGTTTATCTCAAATAATCAAATTTCATCAATATCCAACTATCGGGAATGGGTCATATTCCTATTATTCTCCATACTATGGAACCCTCTCAGCAGATTTTGGGAATACAGTTTATAATTATCAAGCCATGCCTGATGTTTTATTTTCTCCAAATCAAGCCAGTGCTCAATTAATTTATCATTGCGGAGTTGCAGTTCATATGGACTATAAACCCCAATATTCTGGAGCAGGAATAAATGAAGCACGAAATGCTTTGGTTAACTATTTTGGTTATGCTAATACTACACAAATCGTTCAGAGATCAGCATACAACGATGCAAATTGGAAAGCATTGATAAAAAGCGAAATAGATTCAGCAAGACCTGTTTTTTATTCGGGTTATAATCAAAACAATATAGGTGGACATGCATTTATTTGCGATGGCTATCAAAGCAATGATTTATTTCATATCAATTGGGGCTGGGGAGGACAATTTGATGGATATTTTCAACTAAATGCCTTAATTCCCAATAGCAACAACTTCTCTTATAATCAAAGTGCAATTATTGGTATAAAACCGCAAAATGTTTCACCTGTAGCTCATTTTACTGCAAATCAAACATTAATAAGTATTGGAGGAAATGTAAATTTTACGGATATTTCAACTGGCAATCCTACAAATTGGAATTGGACATTTATAGGAGGAAATCCAGCAATTTCAAATCAAAAAAATCCACAAAACATAAGTTATAATATGTCTGGTATATATCCTGTTACGCTAACTACAAGTAATTCTAATGGTAGTAATACTTTAACTAAAACAGATTATATTACGGTTGCTCCAATTGCAGATTTTAAAGCAAACAAAACAGTAATTTCATCCGGTGAAAGTATAAACTTTATGGATATATCTACCGTAATTTCGCAACCAACATCCTATTTATGGTCATTTATTGGTGGAAATCCTTCAACCTCTGTTTTGGCAAACCCAAACAACATATACTACTCGCAACCTGGAACTTACAACGTATGCTTAACAATTACAACAGCCGCAGGAAACCAAATTATTTGCAAAAACAATTACATAACTGTTTATGCCAATTGCACATATCAGCTTAAAGATAGTGTTCCTCAATATTATATCAATCAAGCAAATGCAGCAAATTTCCAGATAAAACAGGAAGATTTTGACAGTTTAGTTCCCTATTATGCAGGTCATTCAACTAAATGGAATATTTTTAATAAAATAAATTCACCTGGCGATACCAATTTCTTTTATGGTGCAACATCATTTTTTACACAAACAGGTCAGGCCAACAATTGGCTAGAATTTGGACCGATTACGATTCCTACAAACGGAGCAATACTAAAATGGGATCATTTGTATTATCTTAATACAAAAAGAGATGCATATGAAGTCTTATTATCAACGAGTGGACTTACAAAAGACTATTATACCGCTCCTCCAATATTTTCGAGAGCTGATAACGATCCGCAAACAAACAATGATACTTTATGGAAAACACAGGAAGTTACAATAGATGGTACGATTTACGGCGGGCAACAAATATATGTGGCTTTTCATCATTTTGCAAACAATAAATACTATTTATTTCTTGATAATATAAAAGTGATATCTTGTTCAGGACTACCCATAAATGCAAATTTTTCAGCAGATTCAACTACAATAAACACAGGAAATTCAGTGGATTTTTTCGACGGTTCAACAGGTAACCCAACTTCTTGGAAATGGACTTTTTATGGTGGAAATCCATCCACTTCAACTTTGCAAAATCCAACAGGAATTACTTATAATACTTATGGATATCACAATGTGAAACTGGTTGTGAATAATGGTTTTGAAACAGATTCTATCATTAAAACAAATTTTATTTTCTCAAATAATACGGGTATTTTTGCAGACGAAAAACAACAAGAATTATTTGTTTATCCTAATCCAGCATACGATTATATTAATATCGTTCTAAACAATAATAATGAATTGGGGATGAACATTAAAATATTGGATTTGTTAGGAAATACATTATTAATTAATAACATTAAAAAACAAGAGAATCAAATTAAAATTCCTTTACAAGCATTAAAAAAAGGAGTATATTTTATAGAATTAAAAACAAAAGAAAAAACATTATTTAAAAAATTTATAAAATCGGAATAGAAATTTATGATTACAGTTAACCAATTGGTATTTAACGGATTTCAGGTAAACACCTATATTTTGAGTGATGAAACAAAGGAGTGCGTTATAGTTGACGCAGCTAATTACGAACAGAGAGAAAATCAAAAATTAGCAGATTTTATTGAAAAAAACGGACTTAAACCTGTTTTACATATCAATACGCATTGTCATGTTGATCATGTTTTAGGCGGAGCTTTTGTTGAAGAAAAATATGGCTTAGGTGTAAGCATACATCCTGATAGCAATGGTTTTATCCTAAAAGCGAAAGAACAAGCAATGATGTATGGATTTAATTTGAATAAAACTGCAAACATCTCAAATTTTATTAATGAAGGTGAAAAAATTAAATTTGGCAACTCAGAACTTGACATTATTTATACTCCTGGTCATGCAGCGGGAAGCATTTGCATAATAAGTCATAATGACGAATTTGTAATTACAGGTGATGTATTATTTCACGAAAGTATAGGCAGAACAGATTTGCCAACAGGTGACTTTGACTTACTTAAAAACAACATCTTAAACAAACTTTTTACACTTCCTGATGTTTATACGGTATATCCCGGACATGGACCAGAAACTAGTATAGGACATGAAAAAGGGAATAATCCGTTTTTATAAATAAAAAAATACAAAATGAAAAAAAATGTGGGTTCTATCGATAAAATTATCAGAATAATAATTGCAATAATTGCAATTGCTTTAATTGCTACTTGTACTGTTACTGGCACATTAGCAATAATTATTGGTATAATTGGAGGTGCAATGCTTTTAACTGCAATATTTGGGTTTTGCGGACTTTACAGCTTAATTGGTTTTAGTTCTTGCCCTGCAAAAAAATAATTTCTATCAAACAAATAAAAGACGTTTTGCTGACCGCAAAACGTCTTTTTTATTTTAAATTTATCCATTTTTCAATTAATCAGAATTTTCTGTATAGAAACACCACTTAAACAATAAATTTTGGCAATATAAAACCCTTTTTCAATTCTTGAAGCATCTATGTAATTCATTTGTTCTGTAAGATTTTGTTCAAATATTTCCTGACCGTTGACAGTATAAAGCTTAAAAACACCATTTTTAATTTCAATATTATTAATCTTAACTGTAAAAATTCCATTAGAAGGATTAGGGAATAGTTCAACTGCAATTTGTTTTGTATTATCATTAATACTTGTGTTACAAATAATCTGATTTAGTTTCTTCCATATATCATTATTAAGTGTAAAAGGAACATCTCCTGTACCAGGCATATCCCCCATACGTATAAAAACCAGGTTTTGTGAAGGAACTACATTTAATATCTGCCCATTTTTACCTAAAGCTGCAATCATATCTGCCGGTCCATCAGGACTGATTGAAAAAGGAAAAACAATTTGACTTTCGGGAACCATACAAGAAGTTTTTCCATTTAACCACCACAAATAACCATAAGATAAATTGATATTCTGTGAAGTATTGGTCATCTGATTAAAATATGCTGTATCAGTAAGTATCTGATTTCCATTCCAATTTCCTTTATTTAAAATCAATAATCCAAAACGAGCCATACTTCTAGGAGTTGTAATAAGCAGATTATCATAATCAAGAGGAAGAAACCCACCATTCATTCCAATCGGATTGCGAAGTTTATTAACATATAAAGTATTCAAAAATTGACCTGTTGCATTTTGTAATACTTTGTCAAGCAAAGTATAAGGTGCATTATGATAAGCCCAACGACTACCTGCATCAGCCTTATATATCAAGCAACTATCTAATGTACAATGATTATCAGCAACATTGTCATCCAATCCTGTAGTCATCGTAAGTTGATTACGGATTGTAATTTTTTTCTCCTGCTCAACGGTACAATTGGTCCATCCAAGCCCTAAATATTTTGAGGATGTGTCAGTTATCTTTAGTTTGCCTTCCTGTTGTGCAATTCCAATCAAAAAAGAAGTTACAGTCTTAGCCGCTGAAGCCCAATACCATAAACTATCTTTTGTATAATTATCAAAATATTTTTCAAGTACAATTTTCCCATCTTTCAATAAAATAAATGCTTTTGAATTGGTACTATCGAGATAATTATAGAGTTGAGGAATATTTGCAGTACACCAACCTAATGAACTGGCTGACAATGTATCCCAATTTGAGGAAGTGTTTGGTGGAAAATATAAATTTTGAGCTTCTGTTTTTGCACTTACACCAAAGATGAAAAAAATCAAATAAAAAAACTTGTACATATAACGCTATTTTATTGAAATAATGAATATTAACAAAATATATCTTATTATATCAAAGATACATATTTCTATATTAAAAAATCGGCTTTTAGATTATTATTAAAACAAAAGGTTTAAAAATGAAAAAAAATATGTATAAAACACTGATTAAGTGACACTAAAATACATTTATCTTTTTATTAACAAAAAAAATAAAATAAATTTGCTTGGAATTGAAAAATGATTGTATATTTGCGTATTCAAATACCTAAATACATATACAAACATTTGAGCAAATTAATAAACATATCAGAAGCAGCGTCAATAGCCATACACAGCGTGGTTGCCATAGCAAAAAGTAAAGAAAAACTTAATGCAACAGAGTTGGCAATTTCAACAAATGTATCGCGAAACCACCTTGCAAAAGTTATGCATTTGCTTACAAAGTTTGGGTATTTAATTTCGGACAGAGGACCTAAGGGTGGATTTATTTTAAACAAATTACCGAATGAAATCTGTTTGCTCGAACTATTTGAAATAGTAGAAGGTAGCATCGAAGACATTAGCTGCATGGGAAATTGTCTATCATGCCCTTTTAAAGATTGTATTTTTGGTGGATTAACCAGCAAATTTAGTAACGAGTTTAAAAACTATTTAAAAAATACAAAAATATCTGATTTAATTTAATACAAACAAAAATGAAAAGAACAATCATAAAAATAGATGAAGATTTATGCAATGGATGTGGACAATGTGTAACAGGTTGCCACGAAGGAGCTTTGCAAATGATTGACGGTAAAGCCCGTATGATAAGCGATTTGTTTTGCGATGGTTTGGGAGCCTGCATTGGCGAATGTCCGGTGGGTGCCATAGAACTTGAAGAACGTGAGGCAGAACCCTATGATGAAATTGCTGTAATGGAACGTATTTCGCCCAAAGGAGCTGCAACAGTTCTTGCACATTTAAAACATCTGAAAGATCATAACGAAATGGTTTATTTTAATCAGGGAGTAGATTATATAAAACAGAATAATTTAAATATCGATATATCAACGTTAACAACAAACAAAATGAATTCAGAACACAAACACCAGGGTTGCGGATGTCCGGGATCTCAGGAAATGGATTTCAGCAAACCAGCACAAGCTTGTGCTACAGTAACAACAAACGAAGGCGTTCCATCAGAATTACGCCAATGGCCTGTGCAATTGCACTTATTAAATCCAATGGCAGGATATTTTAAAAATGCAGATGTTGTTTTAGCAGCTGATTGCGTGGCTTTTTCATTCGGAAATTTCCACAATCACTTTCTAAAAGGGAAATCATTAGCTATTGCTTGTCCTAAACTAGATTCAAATAAAGAAAGCTATATTGAGAAATTATCAGCGATGATAGATGAATCAAAAATCAATACTTTAACTGTTATCATTATGGAAGTTCCATGTTGTGGTGGCTTATTGCAAATTGCAAAAATGGCTGTTGAAGCTTCAGCCAGAAAAATTCCAATCAAACTAATCGTTGTCGGAATTCAGGGTGACATTGAATCTGAAGAATGGGTTTAAACAATTTATAAAGTTCATAAAGTAAAAAATTAAGACTTTAATCTCTAAATAGAAAATACTGAGATATAAAGTAAATCAATAAAATAAAAAATCATTTAAAAAATTTAAAAAAATGAGTATGTTTTGTTATCAATGCCAGGAAGCGGCAAAAGGAATCGGATGCACAGGATTAAAAGGTGTTTGTGGAGTAGATTCAGAAGTTGTAAATTTACAGGATTTAAATGTATGGTTATTAAAAGGTGTTGCTCATTATGCAGTAAAAGCCAGAGAAAAAGGAGTTGAAAACGCAAATGTAAATCGTTTTATCAACAAGGTTTTATTTTCAACCATTACCAATGTAAATTTTGACAAAAAAGCTTTCTTAAAGCAAGTTCGGGAAACTTTGGTTTTAAGGGAAGAAATTAAACAGCAAGCAATTGCTGCAGGTGCTGAAATCGTTGAAAATTGCTGTGATCCATGTTGTTGGTATAGCGACAATGACGAAGAAATCTATGAAAAAGCCTTATCAATGGATGGTCGTATTGACGCTCCAAACGAAGATGTTCGCTCTTTGCGTGCATTGGTTCTTTATGGCTTAAAAGGTTTGGCGGCTTATGCTGATCATGCTTTGAA
>CAZWRD010000079.1:0-14377 GCA_964636105.1 uncultured Bacteroides sp. | reverse complement strand
TCATAATGATTATACCAATATTCACCTTTCGGTATTACAATGGTATCATATATATTAAAATCATATGGAAGATTTTCAAAATCTCGCTGGAGATTAAATTCAAAATGTTCTCCGCTCTTAGTTGTAAGTCCTAGTGGTTTAATAATATATTGTGCATTCTCAACTGCTTTTGTATGATCGTTTAAATAATAAATCACATCCAATGGTTTAAAAGAAAACTGTCTGATCCATGGAATCCACTTTGGACGCGGACTTATTTCGAGTGTAGAATAATACATATTATAATTACCTCGTTGAATAAAGCCGATTTCAGGATTAAAATCCTGTTGAGTAGTTCCGGTAATAAAATAATAATTAAACAAATCGTTGGGCAAACTCAAATAAGCCTGATATGCCAGATTGCGTTTCCCTTTTTCGTCCTGAGTTTGAGTTTGAGCTATATTTCCGCCAATCATCAGATATTTACTTTTCAGAAACTTTGATGTTATATAATTAAAATCAACACCATACATGTAATTGTAATGTCCTTTTTCGTTTCGGGCAGTAGTAATAAAACCAATATTAGAATGATTTGAAATATCTTGTTTTACTCTTATTACAGTGTAGTTTACAGTAGGAATACTATCTTTGCGGGCAGTTTGCAACGAAAGTATGCCAAAGTTTGTAGATTTTTCTTTACCTGCAAGTTTAACACCTCCAATAATTGGAATTTCATTTCCTTTGAAAATTCCTATTCTTCTGCTATAAAAGCCATAAGTACCACCAGCAACATCAAATTTGAATAAATCTTTACTTTCAATAAAAAACTCTCTTTTTTCGGGCATATAAACCGAAAATCTGGTCAAATTTACTGTAGCTCTGTCGGATTCAACCTGCGAAAAATCAGTGTTAAATGTAAGGTTAAGTTTGGTTGTAGGGGTAAAGTCGATATTTATATCACCACCCACTTTCATGGTTTTATCTGCATCAGATGAAGGTTGTTTAAGAAAACCTGTACTGAGAAATGGTTTAATTTCTGCAATTTGTGTATTTTTTATGTTAATAAGATTATTAAGATAACCACCCTGAGAAATTTTAAAAATACTATAATCTCTCGACCATGCCTGCCATGTAGCTTGTTCTTTTTTCCAACGAATATTTCTTTCAATATTCAAACCCCAGATTAATGTATCCTGCTTCAGAAATTTCATTGTAGAAAAAGGAATTTCCAATTCAGCAAACCATCCACTATCGTTTTTCACAACACTAACATCCCAAACTCCGTTCCAGTCCTCATTCCAGCCATTTCCTTCATCGGTAATTACAGCATCACCCCGGGCACCGTTCGGATTTACCACAAACAAATATGCATTGCGATTGTCGTTAAAAGTACTGAAAACAATTTCGAAATTATCGGATGTACCCCATCTTCCATCTCGTGCCATATCTTTCGCCAGTATTTTATTTGGTTGAGAATCATAAGCCCATAACCCGATATATAAAGTATTGTTATCGTATAAGATACAAGCTTCAGTACGTTCACTAGCCTCTTTCCCATTATACGGTTCGCGTTGAATAAAATTTGTAATACGCTTAGCTGATTTCCATACAGATTCATCTAAAATACCGTCACGTTTTATTTTAGCATCAATAAATTGTGCAGATAAAGTGTCAGGCTTAGTTTTTTGAGCAAAAATTGTAATGGGCATAAAAATTGCCATAAAAATCAGAATATTGAATATCAGAGATTTAATTTCAATTTGTTTTATGACTTTATTTATTTGGTTTTCAAAAAAAGAACTCATTACTTTCTTTATTTCAATGTGATTTTCAATTAATAATTTATTATTTTATCTTTTCGGATTGCCGAATTCCATTAAAAAAGCCTTGATAAAATCATCCAAATCACCATCCATAACAGCCTGTACATTGGAAGTTTCAACACCAGTTCGCAAATCTTTAACCATTTTATAAGGATGCATTACATAGCTTCTTATCTGTGAACCCCATTCTATTCTTTTTTTAGTATTTTCTATGGCATCAAGCTTCTCTCTTTTCTTGCGCAACTCTATCTCATAAAGTTGAGATTTAAGCATTTGAATGGCTTTTTCCCGATTTTGTCCTTGCGAACGAGTTTGCTGACATTCAATAATAATTCCAGTTGGCTCATGCTTTAATCTAACGGCAGTTTCAACTTTGTTTACATTTTGCCCACCAGGACCACTCGAGCGGAATGTATCCCACGAAATATCAGCCGGATTTATCTCTATTTCAATGTTATCGTCAATTATTGGATAAGCATAAACTGAAGCAAAGGAAGTATGACGCTTATTTGCCGAATCGAAAGGAGATAAACGCACCAAGCGGTGAACCCCATTTTCTCCCTTTAGATTTCCATAGGCAAACTCGCCCTCAAATTCTAAAGTAGCAGATTTAAAACCTGCTATATCACCTTCCTGAATATCAATCGTACTGATTTTATGATTATTTCTTTCGCCCCATCTAATATACATTCGCATAAGCATTTCAGCCCAATCCTGACTTTCTGTACCTCCAGCTCCTGAATTTATTGTAACAATAGCTCCTAAACGATCCTCTTCACCGCTGAGCATATTTTTAAATTCAAGTTTTTCTATAAGTTTCAATGTAATTTTATACTGATTTTCAAGCTCTTCTTCCGAAGCCTCTCCCATCCCAAAAAATTCTGCATACATTTTAAAATCTTCA
This sequence comes from uncultured Bacteroides sp., assembly GCA_964636105.1. Taxonomy (GTDB): domain Bacteria; phylum Bacteroidota; class Bacteroidia; order Bacteroidales; family JACABE01; genus JACABE01. The sequence goes on along the minus strand of CAZWRD010000079.1, from coordinate 11,671 downwards.
AAACTCTTATCGGTTTCGATATAGGCATCTGACCATACTTTTTTATCGCGTATGCTTTTTAATACCAATTCAGCCTTTTTTGAATCATTCCAAAAATCTGGCTCTTGTGTAATTTTTTCTTCTTCGGCTATTAATTCAAGTTTTTTATCAATGTCAAAGAAACCTCCTCAGGTCACCGACTCTCTTTTCCAAATCTTTAAGTACTTCTGATACTATCATTGTTAAAGTTTAATTTATTTGCAAACCTACAAAATAAATTTAAAACTAAATAATCAAATATTTTGTAACCTGAGCATTTCTTATTGCGTCATAACTGAAAATAAACAGCTAATGAGGGTTTCTAAAGATTAGATTTTTCGAGGCGGACAAGAATTTAAAACCGCAGTTTACTGGTGTAAATGAGGATTTTAAAATTGCAGTCCAACGATGAATTAAGCGATAGCGAATCACGAATACCGCTTAAAATAAAACATCTCATGAGTAAAAAGCAATTTTTAGAAGTCCCGTAATATTTTAATTTACACATAATTTATAGTTTATCTTATGAAGAAATTTTTATTTTTTTCAGCAATTTCAATGCTTTTGATATTTATTTTTCCCAATAAAAATTTTGCAAACAAAATGGCTCCTGATTCAAAAACTGCAATTGTAAAAGGCAGGGTTTTAGAAGCCACAAGCAATAAACCAATGGAATTTGTTACAATTTCATTACATTCATTAAAAGATTCTGTATTTATAAACGGAACCATTACCAACGAAAAAGGAGAATTTAAAATTGATAAAATTACCATCGGAAAATATTATTTAGTGTTGTCATTTATGGGTTTTGAAAAAACATTTTCAATGCCATTTGAATTAAGTGAAAAGAATCCTATTATAAATATTGGCGATTTGAAAATGTATGAACTAAGTTCACAACTTAAAGAAGTTGCGATAACTGCTGAACGTGCAAAAGTTGAATATCAGATAGATAAACGAGTTATAAATGTTGATAAAGATTTGGTTGCCCGGGGTGGTTCGGCTGTAAATGTTTTGGAAAACACACCTTCAATACAAGTTGACCCTCAAGGAAATGTTACTTTGCGGGGAAGTTCAGATTTTATAGTTCTAGTTGATGGCAAACAAAGTATTTTAAAAGGAAGCGATGCACTTAAACAAATTAATGCAGCTTCAATTCAACAAATAGAAGTAATTACCAATCCTTCAGCCAAATATGAAGCCAATGCACAATCGGGAATAATTAATGTTGTTCTGAAAAAAGAAAAGCTGCAAGGCTTAAGTGGTACGATCTTTGGCAGCAAAGGTTTCCCAAATAAGAATTCAGCAAACGTGTTGATTAACTATAGGAAATCAAAAATAAATATTTTCGGAGGCATTGATTATGACAACAGCAGATACGAAAACGAAATCAGCATAAACAATATCAGCTATTTAAATAGCGGAACCCAATATATGAAAAGCAAAGCACTTCAATACTTTTATAGCAACAATCTTTCGGGAAAATTTGGTGTGGATTACGACTTTAATCAAAAAAATACATTTACTTTTCAGGCAAGCTATGGCGAAAAAGGTTTCGATCAGGGAACTGATTCTAAGTTAAATTATTACACAAACACAATTGCCACCGAAACCTTTTCTAAAAGCTCAAATTCATTGGATGTAATGGGAAAAGTTACAGAAATTTCTCTTGATTATACCCATAAATTCAGCGACAAAGAAAACCTGACAATTTCAAACAATTATAATTCGTGGGACGGAGAAGATAACAACTTGCTTTACGACAATATTACAGATATTAATTACAATGATTTGAAAACCATAAAGATGCTAAAATATAAAAAATATAATTTCAACTATAATTACAGATTTAATATCGACTATAAACTTGAAAGCAAATTTGGAAATATTGAGGCTGGATTTCAATATAGATATGAAGACAGAGACGACGATCTCGATTTCAGAGACTTTGATACAGCTTCAAAATATTGGATAGTAAACCCGTTATTTACTTCAAAGCTAGATTATGTAAATGATATTTATTCGGGTTATGCAACCTATTCAGGTAAATTAATCGGAATTTCGTATATGTTGGGTTTGCGTTCCGAATATTTTACCCGAACCATTGTATTCAGCAGTGATGGAGAAACTTACAATTTCAACAAATTTATGCTGTATCCGAGTCTTCATTTCTCAAAATCTATTAAAGATAAACATCAGTTTCAATTGAGTTACAGTCGCAGAATTAATCGCCCTCTACCCTATTTACTCAACAAAATTCCGTCATATGTTGATCCTTATAACATTTTTAAAGGCAGCCCTATTCTTGAACCCGAATATACCGATGCTTTTGAATTTAATTATCGCTTTATGTATAAGATTATGACTTTGTCAACTCAAACATATTTTCGATATACTACAAACAGTTTCAATTCGTTAAGATTACTGAATAATGATGGAATTATGACGCATCAACTGATAAATTCTGATAATCAGACAGCTTATGGGATAGAAATGGGATTGGATTTTAATTTAAACAAATGGTGGCAAATTAACAGTGGCGGAAATTTTTACAGATATAATATCGAAAGCTATGTTAATAACAGCAATACAAACAACAAAGCAAATTCATGGGATGCTCGATTAATCTCAAATTTTACAGTACTTAAAACATATACCAGAATTCAGGCAATAGCCTATTTCAGAGGCTCAGGCATTGATGCTCAAGGTAGTTCTACCGGATTTTACACCATTAACCTTGCTTTGAACCAACCGCTTTTGAATGGGAAGTTAAACATTGGAGTTACCGGACAAAATCTTTTCAATTCAATAAAATATCATTATACCGTAAAAAGCGATAAATATAACAATGACTATTTGTTACAATCTGAAGGACCAGTAATAATGTTTACAGCATCCTTAAGTTTCAATAATTTCAAAAACAAACAAAGAGGGCGTTCTGATGATGCAAATTTCAGAGGCGGAAGTGCTTTTTAACTAACTAATATGCAGAAATATTCAAAAATCCTGATATATTATTTCAGTGGAACTGGCAATGCTTATAACATAGTTAAATGGCTTGCAGCAAGGTTTTCAGAAAAAAGTCAGGTCATTTCAATTATTAATATTGCAGAAACGGATGAGAATCATGTTGTAAAATTATCTGACAATACACTTATTGTTTTTATTTCACCTGTTCATGGATTTAATTATCCACCAATAATGATCCGTTTTATCAATCATTTTCCCAAAGGAAATAACGATATTGTTGTGATGAATACAAGAGCAGGAATGCTTATAAACAAATATATAACTCCAGGACTAAGTGGAATTTCGTTATATTATTCATCATTAATTTTAAAACTGAAGGGTTACAAAATTGTTGGTATGAATGCTTTTGATATGCCTTCTAATTGGTTATCACTTCATCCATCTCTTAACACCAAAACTGTTTTGTATATCCATTTAAAAATGAAAGCAAAAGCAGAAAAATTTGCTGACATTTTACTAAGAAACAAAACATCATACCCCGTGTTTTATGAAATCATTCAGGATTTGCTGATAATGCCTATTTCAATTGGGTATTATTTTATCGGTCGTTTTATTCTTTCAAAAACCTTTTATGCCAACTCAAGCTGCGATAATTGCGATTTATGCATTACAAAATGTCCTGTAAAAGCTATTGTAAAAGTTGAAAACAGACCATTTTGGAAACTAAAATGCGAGAGTTGCATGAAATGTATGAGTAATTGCCCAAAAAGAGCAATAGAAACCGCTCATGGCTTCATTTTTATTATTGCACTTGGTTTTAATTTATTGATAAACAAAACAATAACAAGCATATTTCCTTCAACAAAAGCATTTATGAACAGTTTTGTTTATGAATGGATTTTACAGGCAATTTTATTCATTTTATTTTTATTACTTACTTACAGAATATCACATTACTTATTGAAATTCAAATGGTACGAAAGATTTATGGTTTATACATCGCTCACGTTTTACAAATTTTGGGGAAAAAGATATAAGGCATTAAAAAATATTTGAGTAAGATTATGCCAATTGATACACTTTTCCAGGTAAACTTTTTATAATACCCTCCATTTCAAAATTTAATAAAACTTCGGCAACTTTAGATACATTGAGTTTAGAATTTATACAAAGTTCGTCAATTGTTGTTGTAGCTTTTAAGCTTAATATATCATAAATGATTTTCTGGTTATCAGTTAATTCTATAAACAATTGTTTTTGAGCAGTTTTTTTTGGTTTTTTGCTTGTTTCCCATCCCATAATATACAGAATATCATCAGCAGTTTGAATTAAATTTGCTTTATTTATTTTAATCAGATGATTACAACCCTCAGAAAAAGTATCGGTATTTTTCCCAGGTACAGCAAATACATCTCTATTATATGAATTTGCAATTTCAGCAGTTATTAATGCACCACCCTTTTTTGCAGCTTCAATTACTACAACGGCATCAGCAATTCCAGCAATAATTCTATTTCTTTTTGGAAAGTTTTCTCTATCCGGATTGGTAGCACTCATAAATTCAGTTAATAAACCTCCGCTCTTTATCATTTTTTCAGCCAATGACTTATTGGTCTGAGGATAAACTCTATCTAAACCATGTGCCAGTATGCCGATAGTTTGTAAATTATTATCCAAAGCTGCTTTATGCGAATACGTATCAACACCATATGCCAAACCACTAACAATTATTACATTTTGTTGACTCAAATCCTGAACAATTTTTTTACACATATCTTTACCATATTCAGTAATATTACGGGTTCCAACAACACTTACAATTTTTTCAGCATTTAAATCTGTATTTCCCATATAGTATAACATCATCGGACTATCAATACATTGTTTTAAACGCAGAGGATATGCTGAATCAAGATAAAACAATGGCTTAATATTATATTTTTCAATAAAAACAAGTTCCTTATCAACCCGTTCAAACATATCATGATTAACTATTGCATTTACAAGATTTTCACCAATACCAGGTATTTTAAGTAAATTAGCTTTTTTCTCTTTAAAAATAGCCTCAACGCCTCCACAATAGGAAACCAATTTTTTCCCGATTATATCGCCCACGCCGGGAATTAGTGTAAGGGCAATTCTGTATCTTAACAAATTCGTTTATTTTAATTCGCCAAATTTACTTATTTATTTATAATTTTATCGAAAATTTTGTTGAAAATTGAAAAAAAGAAAAAACATTTTGGTTTGTCCACTCGACTGGGGATTAGGACATGCCGCAAGATGCACAACAATCATCAGAGAATTAAAATCTTATGATGTAAATATTATTATTGCGGCCGACAAAAGACCATTGGCTTTTCTTAAACAAGAGTTTTCTGAATTAGAATTTATTCAGCTAAAAGGTTACAATATTAGCTATCAGAAAAAAGGTAGTTTAAAACTCAAATTATTTTCGTTTATCCCAAAAATTATTTGGGGAATTTTTATGGAGCACCAAAACCTAAAAAAAATAATAAGTGATTATCAAATTGATATAGTTATTTCAGATAACCGATATGGATTATGGCATAAAAAAACCAAAAACATATTTATTACACATCAAATTTTAATAAAAAGTCCATTCAAGCTGAAAATATTTGACTATTTGCTATTTAGAATAAACAACCAATTAGTTAAAAAATTCAATGAATGCTGGATACCTGATTTTAAAGAAGGGAAGAATCTTTCGGGTGATTTATCTCACAAATATAGATTATCAATTGAATCTTATTTTATTGGAGCACTTTCAAGATTTTCTATACCTGCAGAAAAAACAATAACAAAATATGATTTAATGGTAATTCTTTCGGGACCCGAACCACAACGAAGCATTTTTGAAAAAATTGTATTAAAAGAACTATCAACATCTGATTTAAAAACAATTATACTTAGAGGCACTCCAGAAAGTACTGAAATCGAAATCAATAACAATACAACAAGCTATCCTCATTTAAATACACCTGAAATGCAAAAAAAAATCTCAGAATCAGATATAATACTTTGTCGTTCAGGATATTCAACCATAATGGATTTATCTGTCTTTGGCAAAAAAGCAATTTTAGTTCCAACTCCAGGTCAAACAGAGCAAGAATATTTGGCTAAATACTACCTTGAAAAAAAATATTATTTTTCAACAACACAAAATAATTTCAACTTAACATATTCTATCAATAAATCAATACATTACAATGGAATAAAAATAAATAATGACTTAAAAATATTAAGAAATAGAATTTTTTATTTAATAAATTCCTGAAAATCGAAAGAAAATCCGTAAAATTGCAAACTTATTTTTACAAAATGAATTTATTAATATCCAGAGAGTTAATATTAAAATTTTTGAAATTTGGCATTGTAGGTGCATCAGGAGTAATAATTGACTTCGGATTTACATACATATGCAAAGAATATTTGAAAATTCAGAAATATGCAGCTAATGCCATAGGTTTTACTTTTGCCGCTAGTTCAAATTATATTTTAAATAGAGTTTGGACTTTTAGAAGTCACAATCCAGAAATCGGGCTAGAATATGGTAAATTTCTAATCATTTCCATTATCGGACTAGGAATCAACACATTAATTTTATGGATACTTGTAAGTAAATTCAATAAGAATTTTTATGTTTCCAAATTATTTGCAATTGGAGTTGTTACAATCTGGAATTTTATTATTAATATGATGTTTACTTTTAATTCTTAAATAAATTACTCAATTATTAGCTTTTTCACATTTTTACCATGAATTCCTTCTAAATTAATAAAATAAATCCCTTTAGTAAAATTCTCAATAAATAGCTTAATACTCTTTTGATTTTGTGATAGTTTGCTTCTAAACATTACTTTACCATACACATCAGATAAAACAATAAGATTGTAAATACTTTCTTCAAAATCAATAGTAACCTCTGATTTTGCTGGATTTGGATAAATATGTAAAGCAGCTGCATCTTCATTGTTTTCAGTAATTCCTATAGAAGTTGGTACTAATTTTACATTTTTTATAGTAATATTTCTGTTCAATACATTTATGCTGACTGTTTTTGGATAATATCCATTTGCTGAATATGTTACACTATAACTTCCAGCAAAAATCGGTCTAAAGTAATTACCCAATGGTAATACAGAATAAATATGAGAACTATCCCTATCATGATTTTGAATAAAAATTTTTGCTTTAAGTGGCTGCCCAGTAACACTATCAGTAACAATACCTCTTAATCCAAACTGACATTGTTCAATATAGTTAAGAAAAGAACGATAATTGTAATTCCAATAATTTGGCATTGTTGAAGCAGCAGGTTTTTTAGTATTACTAATTTCCATCGTAAATTCACGACAAAATTTAAAATAATTCATATAATCCTGACGAGCGCCTATAGCCTGATACCAAGCATAACCATTCGTTATCCCATTATCTAAATCATCTAGATAACCAGAAACAGCAAAGGCATGAACGGTATCGGCATATTCGCGGCATACATAACTCCACCAATTATCATCAGCAGCAAGTTGAGCCCAAGTATCAAAAGGATAATTACAAACTTCAGCACCGCCATGAAAATTAGCTGCCATTGTAAATTGAATACTATCAGCTAAAGCCATAAATGCCATAGTTTCTTCTTGCCAATTGTTACCATCAGGATGCTGTCCACCTTGAGGATCGGGGAAATTTCGGTTTAAATCAATACCATTACCATTATATCGTGTTGCACCAGATACAGTTGAATTACCTGAAGCATAAGTTCCATTTGGATTAGCCATCGGATTTATCCATATTTCAGTATTATTAATTAAATTAGCAATACGTGGATTAGTACTATAATTACTTAGTAGATAATCTATTAATCTCAACATTAAAACGGCTCCTGTTAATTCATCCCCATGCATGGAAGAAGTATATAAAAATTTGGGTTCATTTTCAGTTGAATCCGGATTATCAGAAATTTTCACAAAAATCAACTTGCGCCCGCTTGCCAAGGTTTTAATACTGAAACTTTTGCATAAATTCGGAAAATTTGTCTGAAATTTATTCATCAAACTATCATAAACACTATATGTAGGATAAAAATCCCAAGCCTGAATATTCTTTGAATTAAAATTTTCCAACATATTATAATATGAAGCATCGTAAGAAGGTTCTTCAACTATCTCATAATCATAATTAAATTGAATAAACTTAGAAAATTCCTTTTTATTAGCATAAGCAAACACTTCTAAACCATTAACATTATCAATTGAAATAATTCTATTGAGTTTATTTAGTTCGCTTTTAGTTGAAATTTTAAATTTAAACTGAATCTCAGTTTTATTTGCAAAAATTTTATTAAGATTATCAGAATACTGAGCAGATAATGAAAAACCTATCAGCAACAAAAATATAATAGAGAAAACTTTTGATTTCATTATATGGATTATTAAATTTTAAGTTTGTAAAATTAGTAAAAATAGTCAAATAAAGATAAAAATGATTAATCTTCAATAAAGAAAATACCACCTCCATCAAATAGCTGATTATCTATCAATTCAATTATCTCTACATCAAATTGATTGGTAAATTCAATTAATGCAATTTTTTCTTTAAGATAATCTAAACATCCCAAGATATACAATTTTCTATTGTAAACACCGCAACAACCACCGAAGAAACCATATGAATGACCTGGTAAAGAAATTTGAACAGGATCTATATAAAAAATTGAATTGTCTTCTAATTTATTAATATTCTGATATATATCTTTATCAGAAGTAATAAATACATTTTCAGAAATTTCAATAAGATTACAACGGCAATAAGATTGCATTACATGAATCTTTTTCCTAGTTTCTATTTGATCTTCTATCGACTTATCAGTATATTTTGAATTATGAATCAGATAATTACAACTAATAACTGCATTATAAAAAGAAGTTGCTGGATAATTATTAGATAAATACTTTTCACCAATTACAAAACTTATTTTTCTACTTATGAGAATATTAATAAGATATTCTGGCGTATTTGGGGCAACAATCAAGCGATTGTTCATCTGACAGAAAAAAATATCGGGATGACCTGAAATAGAATCATATACAATTCCATTACTCTCAACCTCAACCAATTCTCCGTAAAAACTTAGTTTTCTCTTTGCTGCTTCCGGAATCCGTTTATCAATGAAAATCAACATAGTAATTCCTGTTAATTAAGTTTTCATCTACAACAAAACTTACCTTATTATAGAATTGTTCAAGAAATTTTTTATTTTTTGCTTGATAACCTATTGCATTATTACGCTGATTATATGAAACATATACAATAAAATGTTTATTAATATCATTTCCATACTCAAAATGCTTCAACAAATCAAACCAGATTTCTGTTTCTGCAATTTGCCTCATCGAAGGGTGATATGGTCCAGCAATAAATGCACCTTCATCCAAATCTTTTGATGGATGCAAACCAACCCTGATAATTTTAATGTCATGATCTTCAAAAAGAGTAATTAATTTCTTAAGATAGATAATTGATTCAGATAAAGATAGAGGCAAATATTCATCATTCAAATACAATTGTTCGAGCTTAGTATTTTTGATTATCACACATGGGTAAATTCTAGTATTATCAGCTTTTAACTCAATTATTTTATTTGCAGTAGCAATTGATTTTTCCAGATTATCGCCAGGTAAACCAATCATCATCTGTAAACCTAAATCAAATTCATAAGATTTTATTAAAACAGATGCTTTTTCAACATCAGCCACAAAGTGACCTCTTTCAGACTTTGCAAGCACTTCATTATCTAAAGATTGAGCTCCCAATTCAATGGTTTTCACATTGTATTTCTTTAAAATCAATAAATTTTCTTCAGTAATATAATCAGGTCGGGTTGAAATCCTTATTGATTTCACGATTCCGCGATTAATATATGGTTGAACTAATTGCAAATAATTAATTTGCTCTTCGATAGAAATTCCAGTAAAACTACCACCAAAAAAACCTACTTCAACTTCATTTTCAGCATAATTAATTGTTGACAAATAAGATTCAATTGTAGAAATAACATCTGATGAATTAGGTATTTTGTTAATTCCAGAAATAAGATGCTGATTACAATAGATACATTGATGAGGACAAGCCAATTCTGGCACAAAAATCGGTATGCTATAATGCCTTTTTTTCATTTGTAGATAAAAAAAAATCTTATAATCGCATTGATTATAAGATTTTTTTTTGAATTATTGTTATTTTATGATTTATTCAATTTGCTAAAGAATGATTTTTTCTTGGTTTTGGTATCATCATCAGAATAATAACCGTAACCATAACCATAACCATAGCCGTATCCGTATCCGTATCCATAACCGTATCCGTATCCGTATCCATAACCGTATCCATAAGAATCCTGATCAAGGCGAACATCATTGATTAGTACTTGAAATTTTCCAATCTGACGCTTTTCAATATCCTGTACGATTGAACCGAATACTTTTTTATGTGTATAATTCTGACGAACAACATACACATTGGCATCTGTATATTTCATTAATAAGAAAGCATCAGTTACCAAACCTACAGGAGGCGTATCTATAATAATATAGTCATAAATATCCTGTAATTTTGCAAAAAGTTCATCATTTTTTGCTGAAGCTATTAACTCAGCAGGATTTGGAGGAACTGGACCCGCCATGATAATATCCAAATTTTCAAGGAACGAGCTTTGAATAATATCTTCAAGTTTACTTTTACCAATAAGATAAGAACTAATACCCTCTGTGTTGGTTAATTGGAAATCTTGATAAATCTTTGGTTTACGTAAATCGAATCCCATTAATAAAGTCTTTTTCCCATATAAAGCAAAAATAGAAGCTAAGTTGATAGATGTAAAAGTTTTACCTTCACTAACCATCGTAGAAGTAACAAGTATTGTTTGTTTCTCTTTCCCTTTGGCAATAAATTGAAGATTTGTTCTAACGGATCGGAAAGATTCAGATATTGATGATTTCGGAGAATCATGAACAACAACCTTGCTTTCTCTATCGCTATGAATAATATGACCTATTATTGGGAAATTAGTAATTTTTTCAACATCACTTCTTTCAACAATTTTATCATTCATTGAATCTCTGATAAATAAATAAACCAAAGGAATAATTAACCCCAAAATAAGTGCAATGATATAATTTAAAGATGTTTTGGGATATACTTTTTCTGCAGTTATCGCTTTATCAAGTATCTTGTTATCAGGAATATTTGAAGCCTTTGCAATTGCAGACTCAGCACGCTTTTGCAATAGGAAAGTGTAAATCTCATTATTAATTTTAAACTTACGTTCTATATTAATTAAGTTTCTTTCTGTAACAGGTAATTTATTAACCTCAGCCTGAACAACAGCAATGCGTTTATCAAGTTCTTTTACACTAATATTAGACATATTAACAATGTTCTTGATATTTTCAACCAAGGTTTTTCTGGTATTATCAATCTTTAAATCAATGGCAGTTATTGCAGGATTAATTAAAGTACTTGAACTTTTTAGCTTTTCTTTTTCTGAAGAAAGTTTAACCAATTCAGCAACCAAACCAACTAATAAAGGATCTTCAATACCCATAGTAGCTGGCGCAACAATGTCATTCTTGATTTCAGCATTTTTATTTACATAATCCAT
>CAZWRD010000078.1:0-14467 GCA_964636105.1 uncultured Bacteroides sp. | reverse complement strand
AATAATTAAAATGCAAATACTTACAAATACTTTTACAAAGTTATAAAAACTTAGGTATAATCAGTGCGTTTTCTCATTTTTTTAATTGAAATCACTATTGTAGTTTGAAATTTTAAAACAGTGATTGTATGGAGATTTATTTTTTGAATCAATGTGTTGCAAATCAAATTTGATATTATAAGGCGGTTCCTCCTAACGGGCTGAATTACTGTGTTTATATTATAATATTTGTGAAAAAATAGAGTAAACAAAGACCTATGTTTTTGTTTTAATTTTCTCTTATAATGATTGTAATTCAGCGCAAAATGATGATTCTGTTGGATTTATTCAGTAACTAATTATTTGAAATAATAAATTCTAATTGGAGTAAAAAATAATATTAAATTTGTAAACTAAATCTTTGATATGTTTAAACAAATCATCATAAATAGCTTTTGGTATCCATTACCTAGTATTGTTATTGGGTTTATCATATTTTTTTACTTTGCATTTTATAAAAAGAATAAAATACCATATTTAGATGCTTTGTTTTTGATTTTAATTCCAGCTTTAGGATTGGGTAATTTTATTTACAAAGAAGAATTAAAGCATTCAAAATCAAAATTATTACCAAGGAAATGGTTTGTAAATTACTATATGTCAAAAGTTCATATTGCAATTACTATTATTGCAATTATTTTTTATACGATTGAATTTTCTGTTTATTTAAATAGCACAAAACTAGGTGGCCCAAATTATTCAGATTATCTTTTTAGCTTTTTTGAAGTTTTGGGATTGTTTTTGTTACAGCTTATTTGTTTTATGGGAATGGCTATCATTGGTTTTTTATTGATTTTTATTCCTCATAATAATGCCCAAACAATTGCATTGGATTTTTTTAATCCTCAACATAAAACACCAATCCAAAATATTGTAAAACATACATTTGCGAAAAGAATAGATATTGAAACAAATACAACATATATTTATCAGTTCACAAACTTATTTATTCGCAGAGAAATTATTGTAAAGAACAATGATATTTATTTTTTATCAACAGAAAATCCGCTTATCAATGGAGAAAAATTAACATCTAAATTGCTGAATGAATTTAATTTTGATAGCAATGAATATATTGAATTTGAAGAGTTTAAATCTTATTGGAATTTAAAATAATAATTTAATCTTTCTTCAACAGCTCTTTGGTTGATAGCAATCCACAAGCTGCAAAAATATCTTCACCTCTCGATTGACGGATAGTAGTGAAAACGCCTTTTGTAGAAAGTGAATCTCTGAATTTCACCATCGTATCGTGGTCGGAGCCTTCGAGTGGCGTACCCGGAATGGGATGAAACTTAATCAGATTTACCCTGCAAACCAATCCATTCAAAAGTTTTATCATTTCTTTAGCATGATTATCGGTATCGTTTAAGTCTTTAAACATGATATATTCAAACGATACTCTTCTTTGTCCATGCCAATTATAAGTTTTAATAATATCAATTACATCTTTTATTGAATAAACATGCTGTATGGGCATCAATTTTCGTCTTTCCTCATCAAATGGCGAATGCATACTGATAGCCAGATGACATTGACTGTTATCTAAAAACATTTTTAAGGCAGGAATTATACCAATTGATGAAACTGTAATTCGTCTGGGACTCATCCCAAAACCCCAATCAGAAGTAAGTATGTCAAGGCTTTTCATCAATTCATCAGGATTGTCGAAAGGTTCGCCCATTCCCATATAAACGATATTGGTCAATTTGTTACGTTCAGGTAAACTTCTAATTTGATTTACAATTTCGCCAGCACTCAAATGTTGTTGGAATCCTTGTTTACCCGTCATACAGAACAAACAACCCATTTTACAACCTACTTGTGAGGAAACACAGAGTGTACTTCGGTTTTCGTCAGGAATATAAGCAGCCTCTATAAACTTATTATTACCAGCTGGATACAAATATTTTTTTGTGCCATCTGTCGATTCTTGCGATTTTATAGGCAATTCAGTGCCAATATCATATTTGTCGGAAAGCAAATTGCGGTTTGTTGATGAAATATTCGACATTTGAGCAATTTCGGTAATGTCTTTTTTGTACAGCCAGTCAATTATCTGATTTGCAGTAAATGAAGGCATCCCCAGTTCTTTTACAATTTGTTTAATTTCAATTGGGGTTTTCCCAAAAAGCTTTTCTTTCGACATGATTAAAAATATATTTCTGCAATAATATTTCCGAATGGAACTCCTTTATCTACAAGGATATCTCTGGTTTCAACCACCATTTCGGAACTTCCGCAAAGATAGTAATTTTCATCGGTTGGCAAATTCAGCATATTTTTCAGATAATCCGTTACCCTTCCTTCAAAAACACCCATTCCTTTTTCTTTCGAGCAACAACGTATATAATTCGTTCCCAGTATTTCTGTAAATTCTTTTTCAAAATAAAATGAATTTAAAAATCTGCCTCCGTGCAATAATTTTTTATGTTTTGCCATACCCGATTCCAACATGGCTTTGAAAGGTGCAATTCCTGTTCCAGCAGCTATCCACCATCCCTTGCCTTCATTTCCATAAAAACTTCCATCCGGTTTCGAAATATAAATTGTATCTCCTTCTCTCAAATTAGCTAAATTAGGTGTAATGGCACCTTCTGGTTTTAAATCATATAAGATATTTATTTCTTCTTTCTCTATACCACTTGCTATGCTATATAAGCGTGGATTATCAGTCGGATTTAGGCCTATTGCAATCCATTGTCCGGGTTTAAACTGAAAAGTTCTCTTAAAGCTTAATAAATAAACATTGGCTGATATTGAGATATTTGAAGTAACGATTACTTTTTTAAGTTCATTTGTATAAATCATAACATATTATATATACGCAAAATAACATATTAAATTATTTTTTGTTTTATCCCAAATTGCACATTAGAAAATGAGAAACCGAATAAATTATTGTAATAAAAAATTATTGAAAAATAAAAATCTTACTTTTTTACAATAAAAACTAGTATTTTTGTGTTTATTATGACAAGATTTTTTTTAATAATGAAGATTTTTATACTATTTATAATTTCAATTTTAAGTTTCGGAAATATTGTATGTCAGTCGCAATCGATAAATAATCAACAAACTGCTACTAACAATTACGCCCCGATAACAACAGCTTCATCAATTGGAGCATGTGTTAATGGGAATTTTAATGTATCAATAAATGTAAATAATTTTACACAAATTTCTGCAATAACACTGCGTTTGGAGTTTAATCCTAACCTTATGACTTACAATTCATATTCTAATGTTAATCCTTTGTTTAACGGCGTATTTATTAATTCTATATTGATAAATCCAAATCTTAGAATTATTAATATTGTATGGACAGATATAAGTTCAGTAAGTTTGGCAAACGGAAGCAAAATTGTCGATTTCAATTTTACATTACTTTCGGGATCGCCTATTTTGCATTTCAATAATATTTCAAGTAGTGGCGGCGATTGTGAATATGCTGATTTATTTGGTAATTCATTAGTTGACAACCCAGATACACTTTATTATAAAGATGCCAAAATTACAAACTTAACTTTAGGTAATTTGGGTGAAATTTCAGGTTCTCAAATTATTTGTAGTAATCAAAATTCGTATAATTATAGTGTGCCTACATTGCTTAATGCAACTTCTTATATTTGGACTCTTCCTAATAACACTATAATAACTACAAGCTTAAGCAATGTTGATATTAATAGCAATGCATTTACCAATGGGAATTTACAAGTAAAAGCCCAAAATATTTGTGGTGTAAGTAATTCATCTTCAATTGCTATAACGTTAAAAGATTTGCCTAGTACTCCCATTTCAATAGATGGTTTATCTGTTTTGTGTCAAAATTATGGAAATACGATTTATACAGTTACAGGGGTAAATAATGCAAATTCTTATATATGGACTTTAAATAACGGATTTTCAGATACAACTACCTTAAGTAATATTCAAACTTTTATTGGGAGTAATGCTGTTTCTGGAAACATTTTCGTTAATGGAGTTAATGAATGCGGAAATGGAGAATCTAAAAGTAAATTTATAAAAATCAATCCATTACCTAATGCTAATGCGGGCTTAGATATGCTTGTATGTAAATACGATACGGTTATATTAACTGCAAGCGGAGGTGTAAATTATCAGTGGAATAATGGAATTTCTCAGAATATACCTTTTATTGCTTCTAATTCAGCAACATATGTAGTTGAGGTTGTTGATTCGAATAATTGTATGAAAACAGATACCATAAATCTGCAAGTAAAATCAAAATATTTATCTTTAAAATTTTATCTAGAAGGGTTTTATGCTGATAATGGTCTAATGAATAATGTGTTGGATGAATATGGGAATCCTGTTTGTGGTAGTGAAAATACTGATTTTGTATTAATTGAAATAAGAGAATCAAATCCGCCGTTTTTAATTAAAGAATTGATAAGTAAACCTTTGTCGAAAAGTGGTTTTTTATTTTCCGAAATTAATTGCAAAAATGTATCAGATTATTACATAGTTATTCGTCATCGCAATCATATTGAAACTTGGAGTGCAAGTCCCGTTTCATTTGCTGCTGATACCATTTTTTATGATTTTACAACTTCGGCTAGCAAAGCATATGGAAATAATCAGAAAGAAATATTGCCAGCTTCAAGCAATAGTACAATTCAAAATATTCAACAATTTTCAGATATTAATGAGTTAAAAGCATATAGTTTTAATCCTGAACGGTTTGAAGTACTTGTTTCTTCATCGCAAAATTCAGATTTTTTGATAGTTATAATAAAAGACAAATTGACAAATAAAGTTTATAAAACAAATTATAAACCTAATACACTTGGGAAATAATTACTAACTACAAAATATTTAGCGCTTTTCGTTCAATACTAGGGTTTTTCTTGTAGTCAGAAACCGAAAATCCTGTTATGGTTTTAAATTGAGTAGATAAATATTGTACACTGCTATAACCCATCGAAAAAGCAATTTCACTCAATGTAAGTTCACCATACTCAATCATTTCCTTCACTTTTTCAATTTTGTGTAAAATAATGAATTTTTCCAAAGTATTGTCTTCGTATTTAGAAAAAATTCCTGATAAATGTTGGTAAGAATAACCCAGTTTTTCAACTAAATAGTCTGAATTTCTAATAATTGAATTCATATTATTTGCCATGTGAACCAATTCAATTACAGCCGTTTTTATTTGTTCAACCAGTATTTTTTCTTTGTTGATTACCAATTCAAAACCATTGTTGTTTAAAAGTTTTTCAATTTCAGATTCTTTTATTTTATCGTCATCAAAGCTGATATCAGCTTCACCCAGAATAATTCTGTTTACTTCAATACCATTGTTTTCGAGTTCCTGCTTTATTACTTTTATGCAGCACTTGCAAACCATGTATTTGATATATAGTATTTTGCTAATTGTCATCTTTTGTTTTTATTCTTTAACAAATATAATGAAAATTTGATTGCTTTTTAGATATATTAACTCAGAAAAAATATTTTTCATATTTTGTATTTTTTGAAAAATTATTATATATCTTTGCAATATTATAATGATATCATATTGGTATTAAATTAAAATTTAAAAAAATGAATCAAGAAAAATTTTTAACACCATCATCAGGTTATTTGATGTTGTTTACTTCGTTGGTAATGATTGCTATTGCTCCAATTGGGATGGCAATATTTGAGCTACATTGGATGATTGTATTTGCAATTATTGGCATTTTTTTATTGCCAGGTTTTGTAATTATAAATCCAAATGAATCATGTGTATTGGTATTATTCGGAAAATACAAAGGCACAATTGTTGAAAACGGTTTCTTTTGGATTAATCCTTTTTATACCAGAAGAAAAATTTCGTTAAGGGCAAGAAATCTGAATAATGAACCTATTAAAGTGAATGATAATCTCGGTAATCCAATTATAATTGGTATTGTTTGTGTATGGAAAGTGGATAATACCTTTAAAGCTGCATTTGAAGTGGATAATTACGAAAATTTTGTGAAAATTCAGAGCGAATCAGCCATTAGAAAATTGGCAGGAAGTTATGCTTATGATGATATTGAAGATATTGATGCCGCAATTACTTTGCGTTCAGGTGGCGAAGAAGTAAACCATCTACTTGAAAAAGAACTTGCCGAAAGATTAGAAATTGCCGGAGTTAAAGTTATTGAAGCTCGCATTTCGCATTTGGCTTATGCTCAGGAAATTGCCGGTGCTATGCTTCGTCGTCAACAAGCAACAGCCATCGTTTCTGCCCGATTTAAAATCGTGGAAGGAGCTGTAAGTATGGTCGAAATGGCTCTAGAACAATTATCTTCAAAGAAAATTATTGATTTGGATGAAGATAAAAAAGCAGCTATGGTTAGCAATTTGATGGTGGTTTTGTGTTCTGATAAAGATGCCAGCCCTATTGTAAATACAGGCACTTTACACCAATAAAATATGGGGGCGAAAAAAGCATTTGTAATCAGAATTGACCCTCTGATACTCGAAAGTATAGAAAAATGGGCTGCTGATGAATTCAGGAGCACAAACGGACAATTGGAATGGATTATTACCAATGCTTTAAAAAATGCAGGTAGGTATAAAAAATCAATAACAAATGGCGAAATGCCCACAAAATAATGATAGTCTGATTAATAAGGGTTATAGAAGTTTGTTGTTCTTTTTCAAAAAAGAGATTGCTTAATATTAATAAATAGAAAAGAGGCTGATTGTAAAATGTCAGCCTCTTTTTTACCATTTTATAATTTCTGGTGTTTCATTTATGTAAATTAAAGTTTTTTTAATTAATGTATTGCTCATTTCCTCAATGATATTACTGTATTCATTTAGTTGATTAATATGCGATTCGCTTTTTTTTCCAGTTTTAAAATCAACAACAATAATTTCTTCTTTTGAAATCAAAACCAAATCAGGCCTCAGCGATTTTCCTTCTTTTGATAAAATTTCAGCTTCTTTTTTCGATTTGTATTGTTTATTGAATAGAAAATCAGCTTCATGGTTTTTTTGTAAAATTTCAAACAAATTGATTAAATCATTCCTTTCTGACTGCTTTATTTTATATGTCGAAATTTCATCAATAAACTTAAAGCAATCGTCAAAATTATTCGATTTAGCTAAAATGCTATGTATCAGATTCCCAAAGCGTCTTTGTTTATCAGGGTCTTCTGTCAACCAATTGTCTGGCGACATTTTGCTTATTTTAAGTTTTTCTTGCCAATTACAGCTGTTTATTGCATTGATAGATATGATGTTATTAGGCTTTTTCTCTAAATCGGCATGGTTTACTGAGAAATTTCCAAATTGAAATTCTCTTTCGTTTTCGTTCCATAAATTGCATGAAATTAAATAATTTTTAAAAATTGTAGGTAACGAAATTGTAGTTTCTTTTTTTGATTTTGGATATTTGCTTAAAATATATATTCTTTCAGATGGGCGGGTAAGAGCAACATAAAGCAAATTAATTAAATCCAATAGAGATTTTTCATTTTCGTGGTCATATATTTTTGCAAATTCTGTGTCAACTAAATCACTATTCAAGCTTAAAATAGTTGTTTTTAGTGGCTCTAAATCTTTGTCTTCAATATCTATCCAGAAATAATCTTTGGTTTTTCTTTGTTTTTCATCTGCAAATGGGAAAATGACATTTTTAAATTCAAGACCTTTTGATTTATGAATGGTCATAATGTTTACAGCATTTATACCTGCTGGCGTTTTTAAAGCTAGTTTGTCTTTTTTCTTTTCCCACCAAACCAAAAAATCAGAAATATTACTAGCAT
The DNA here is from genome assembly GCA_964636105.1 of uncultured Bacteroides sp. Classification (GTDB taxonomy): domain Bacteria; phylum Bacteroidota; class Bacteroidia; order Bacteroidales; family JACABE01; genus JACABE01. The sequence continues at coordinate 6,662 of CAZWRD010000078.1, read as the reverse complement.
ATTTTAAGTTGAAATTCAATACATTGTCAAGAAAGAACTGTACATATGGATTTGAGTTTGATTCCATTTTAAAACAAATACATAATTGTTCGCACAGTTGGTAAATGGTTTGTTGATTAAACTCTTGAAAAGTAAATGGATAACCAAGTTCTTTAATAATGTTTTCAAATTCGTTTTCACTTGAATTTATCTTATAAATTAAATTTGAATCGATTTTTAAGCCTTCTTGATTGCTTTTTTTAATCAGAAATTGTAGAATATGTAATCTGCAAATCATATCATCATGATTGGATATCAATTTGATAAGGGCAATCAGAAATCTTACACTTACTGATGAGTTCAGCAGTAGTGATTCATTAGATATGATATTTATATTTTGTTCGCTTAAAAAGCAGGCTATTTTGTTCGCTTGTTTGTTGTTGCGACACAATATGCTGATATCTCGCCAATTAAAGCCATCATTCAGGATTTCGTCAATATATGCTGCAATTTGATTGTTGGTATTTACGATGTATGATTCATTATCATCATAGTCAATAAAGTTTACTTTAACCCCACCGCCAGTATTGTTTGTATCAAACTCTTGCATACAATTTTCATAAATTGTTTTAAGGTTGTTGTTGAGCAAACTGCTGGTAAATTCGAAGAATTGATTGTTAAAATCAACAATTTCAGCTTTTGAACGATAATTACTCTTTAAATACTTTCCTTCATAATTTCTTTTCAGTGTATTTTCTCTTTCATGATAAATTGGGTTATTTTCTTTTTCGAAAATTTCTGGCAATTTGGCAAATTGTTCTACTTCGCCTCCTCTAAATCTGTATATAGCTTGTTTTCCGTCTCCTACTATCATATTAAAATGATTTTCAGCAAGTGAATTATCAATTAAAGGAATCAAATTTTTCCATTGCAAAACAGATGTATCCTGAAATTCATCAATCAGAAAATGTTTATATTTTTCACCCAAACGTTCATAAATAAAAGGAATTGGTTCTTTTGCAACAATTTCTGAAATTCGTTTATTGAATTCTGAAATATGCACAGTGCTTTCGTTTTCACGTATTTCTGCAATGTTTTTTTCAATTTCATTAAGCAAAGCCAACGAATAAATATTTTTTAGCATATTTATTCTAATAATGTATTTGCCAAAGTCTGTATCTAATATTTTATTTAATTCAATATATTGATATTCAAGAAAGTTTTTGATAGATTCAATATTTGCTTTATCTTGAGCATTTACTTTGGCTGATGTCCATTTATTGTTTAAAACATTGTTATTGATAGTACTACTGGCAATTGCTATTTGAGTATTTGCAATTTTTTTGAAATATCCCGAAATGCCATTTTTACCGTTTGCAAATGCATCGTGAGGAATATTTAAACTATTGATTTTTTCTAATGCAATTTTGCCAATTTTTGTAGTTTTATCCTCAAAATCATTAATCCATTTTTTTAATGCAATTAAAATATGTTTAAAATCAGATAATTCGAGTGTTTTTAATAAATCTGCTTTCAATTGACTTTCTTCGTGTAAAAGCAATTTTGCAAATTCTTTTAAATCTGATTCTATGTGCCAACTTTTATCATCATCGATTTTTGATTTGGCAAAATCTACTAAAAATTCTGTTAACAATTCATCATTACCTATCTGATTTATAAGCAAATCTACTGCTTGCGAAATCAATGTTTCTCCATCCATTTCTATGCTGAAATTGATTGGTAGTTGCAAATCGTTTGCAAATGTTCTAACGATTTTTTGTACAAAACTATCTATGGTGCTTATCGCAAAATTACTGTAGTTATGCAATATTAGCGAAAGACATGCAGATGCGTTTCGAATGATTTCTTCCGAATTTAAGCCAGTTTGATTAGAGATGTCATGCAATAAAAAGAATAATTTTTTTTTATTTTCCTCAGTAAGCTTATGATAATCAGACAATGAAGCAAGCGTTTGTAAAATTCTTTGTTTCATTTCATCAGCTGCTTTATTGGTGAAAGTAATTGCGAGTATTGAACGAAACTTATAAGGATTCTGCAAGGCTATACACAAATATTCTTTTACAAGTGTATAGGTTTTGCCCGAACCAGCTGAGGATTTATAAACTGTGAAGCTCATTATTAGATGTTTATGTTAAATTTTTTTAAAATGAAAACCATTAAAAAATAGGCAATAATCATTACTGTACCTGATAATATCATTGATAATGTAAAAGAAATGTTTCTTTTAAGTAAAATTGGGAAAACAATAAAAAAAAGTAATGATGGAATTACCATCCAAAATATTCCAGTTGACAAATTGGCAATTTTGTTAATATCTTTAGTGTCAATATATAACCAAATAAATGCCAAAAACGAAACCAAGGGAATAGATGCAAATATACTGGCAAATAAAGTGTTGCGTTTAGAGATTTCTGAAATCAGTACGATAATTACAGATGATGTCAGAACTTTGATAAAGTAGTACCACATGTTTTTTTTTCTGTAAAATTACATAATTTTCATTTAAGTTTAATTTTTTTATTCAATCATGACAAAACAATAAATAAAATGACAAAAAAATGCATTCTATATATTGATGCATTTTATGCTTTATGTTATTTATATAATACAGATAAACAATATATTACTATATATTAATTTGAATACTTTTGAAGAAAAATTGTCATATTTTACTGACAAAATGTCAGTAAGAATGACAAAAAAGTGAATTTTTGACAAAAAAACAAGAATGGCACGATGATTGATAGAGGGTAAACGTAAATTTGAATTTTTTTAATAACTTATAATAAAACACAAAAAGAAATGGGAAAAATAATTGGTATAGATTTAGGAACAACCAATTCATGCGTATCTGTTATGGAAGGTAATGAACCTGTAGTAATTCCTAATAGCGAAGGCAGAAGAACAACACCTTCAATAGTTGCATTTACCGAAAATGGCGAGAGAAAAGTAGGAGATCCTGCAAAGCGTCAATCAATCACAAACCCTAAGAAAACCGTTTACTCAATCAAACGTTTTATGGGTGAAACTTATGATCAGGTATTAACCGAAATAAAAAGAGTACCTTACGATGTTCAGAAAGGTGATAACAATACGCCAAGAGTAAAAATAGACGACAGAATGTATTCTCCTCAGGAAATATCAGCAATGGTATTGCAGAAAATGAAAAAAACTGCTGAAGATTATTTGGGTCAGGAAGTTACCGAAGCAGTTATTACAGTTCCTGCTTATTTTAGCGATTCACAACGTCAGGCTACAAAAGAAGCTGGCGAAATTGCAGGTTTAACTGTTAAACGTATTATCAATGAGCCTACTGCAGCTGCATTGGCTTATGGTTTAGACAAAAAAAATCACGATATTAAAATTGCAGTTTTCGATTTAGGTGGAGGAACATTTGATATTTCAATTCTCGAATTGGGCGAAGGTGTTTTTGAAGTTAAATCAACAAACGGAAATACCCATTTAGGTGGTGATGATTTTGATCATACGATTATTGATTGGTTGGCTGATGAATTTTTAAAAGACGAAAATATTGATTTACGTAAAGATCCAATGGCTTTACAACGTTTGAAAGAAGCTGCTGAAAAAGCAAAAATTGAACTTTCAAGTTCTTCTTCTACAGAAATAAATCTGCCATACATTATGCCGGTTGATGGTATTCCAAAACATTTGGTTCGCACATTATCAAGAGCAAAATTTGAACAGTTAAACGATAAATTGATTCAAGCAACTATTGAACCATGCAAAAAAGCTTTATCAGATGCGGGTTTAACAATTTCTGATATTAATGAAGTTATATTAGTTGGAGGTTCAACACGTATTCCTGCAATCCAAAAAGTTGTTGAAGATTTCTTTGGAAGAACTCCTTCAAAAGGTGTAAATCCTGATGAAGTTGTAGCGATTGGTGCTGCAATTCAAGGAGGTGTATTAACAGGTGAAGTAAAAGATGTTCTTTTATTGGATGTTACACCACTATCAATGGGTATTGAAACTTTAGGTGGAGTAATGACCAAATTAATTGATGCAAATACAACTATTCCAACTAAAAAATCTGAGACATTCTCAACAGCTGCTGATAATCAAACTTCTGTAGAAATTCACATTTTGCAGGGCGAAAGACCAATGGCTTCAAATAATAAAAGTTTAGGTCGTTTCCATTTAGATGGCATTCCACCTGCGCCACGTGGGATTCCACAAATTGAAGTTAGTTTTGATATTGATGCCAACGGAATTATGCATGTTGCAGCAAAAGATAAAGCAACAGGCAAATCTCAGCAAATCCGCATTGAAGCTTCTTCGGGCTTAAGCGATGAAGAAATTAAAAAAATGAGAGCTGAAGCTGAAGCCAATGCAGAAACCGATCGCAAAGCAAAAGAAGAAATTGACAAAATCAATAGTGCTGATGCACTGATTTTTCAAACTGAAAAGCAAATGAAAGAATTTGGCGATAAAATACCTGCTGATAAAAAAGGAAATATCGAAAATGCTTTAAATGAACTTAAAGAAGCTCATAAAGTAAAAAATATTCCTGGTATTGATGCTGCAATGGAAAAACTAAATACTGCTTGGCAGGCTGCAAGCGAAGAGATGTATAAAGCAACTCAGGATGCTCAACCAAATCAGGCTAATCCAGGTGCACAACCAAATCAGGGAAATGCAGGTGGTGCAAAAGATGCCGAAGTTACAGATGTAGATTTTGAAGAAGTTAAGTAATTAGTTTTTTTATATATGTAAAAGGCTATTGTTGAAAAACGATAGCCTTTTTTGTTTAATCCAAATTGCTCATTTGAAGATGAGAAAAATAAGTTATTGTAATTTAATTTTTGATTCAAATAAGCTCATATTGCCAATTAGAAGATGAGCACAAAACAAATAAACTAAATTATTAATGTGATTTCAACTTATCATGCCTTCATTTTATTAATTAAGTGTTTAAAAGGGCTCATACATCCAAAATTAAAATTAAAGCTTAATCTAAGCTATTAAAAAACAACATCATAAGAGTTTTCAATCGGTTCTTTTGCATAAACAGACAACTTTTCGGCAAATAATCTGTCATTAAATTACATTTAAATTTTTAATGTATGAAATGCCCAGAGTAAATATTGCATACCAACAGTGAATACTTATATGGGCATTGATTTGTACAGATAAATAATAGCAAAAAATAGACAAATGAAAAAAACCAATCTTATTGTTTTTATAGCACTTTTTATTAATGTGTTGACTTATGGTCAAACCAATACCGAATTTTTTAAAAGTTACCGATTGAGCAGCACTTTATGGGAAAGATGTGAAAGTATCAGTATTTTACAAAACGGTAATTATATTGATATTGGCGAATCATCACACTGTAATGGAGTAAGTACCTGCAATAATTCATGTTCATTTATTTGGTTTGATAAATATGGCAATATGCTACGCAATAAGAAAATTGGAAGCAGTTTAGGATTTTATGGCGTACAATTGGCAGAATGCAATGATCATTCACTTATTGCTCACGGGAATGTTTCAAACAACTTAATGTTTTTGAAAACGGATGATATAGGAAATGTAATCTGGAGCAAAACCATTGATCATGTATCCGATATGAATGCAAAAGATTTGGTACAAGTTGACTCTTTATATTTTGTAAATGGAAGTTTGGGCTATAATGCATCTCAAATTTACTCTTTTACTGAATCGGGTAATTTCAGATGGATGAAATCATTAGTAGCTGCCGACAGAATACAAGTAAAAGCCATAACAAAATCGTACAATAAATCCTTAATCGGCATAGCTAATTTAACCAATACCACTTCTTATTATGGAGCCGCTACATTATTCGAAATGGATCTGAATGGAAATATATTGAACTCAAAAATCATTACGCCTTCATTTACCAACTATACCCGCAGTTCGGCCTTTAATATCACTAAAACCAGTGATGGAAATTTTATTACTTGCTTTGCTCACAATAATGGTGGTTATTATATGATGAAAATAAATTCAGCATTATCCATTTTATGGTCGATAAAAATTACAGCAAATCCATTATTTGGAAGTGGATACCGCGATGTAATAACAGCTGATAAAGCCGGTGGTGTTTGGATTGGCTCACATTCACAATATTCAAAAGCCATTGAATTAATTCATATTAGCAGTAACGGAAGCCTGCTCGAAAAAAACACTTATTCAAACAACGATTTAATTGAACTTTCAGGCATGAACTATACCTCTGATTGTAATCTGCTTATTGGTGGAGCCAGAAGAGATGGAATTGTATATAGTCATTTTCTGGCTGCTTTGGGCAAAGATGGAAAAACAAGCTGTATTGATAGTTTATACAACGTAAGTTTACAACCTATAACGTTTGGTACACAAGCTTATACAATAAGTATGGCTAACGAAACAGTTACGGTTAGCAACATTAGTTTGTTTCAGGAAACAGGTGCTTATCAGGAAATTAATTATTGCAGTGCAATTGCTGATAATTGCAGTTCAAATTCAATAAATAATTTTAGTGATGAAAATGACATTTCTGTTTTTCCACAACCCGCTGATAATCTATTGCAAATCAGAAACAATAGCGGCAAACTTATCCAATTTGCACTTTACAACGAACTGGGTGTAAAAATTATAGATAAGCAATTAATGGCTGAATTAAGCAGTATGGATATTTC
>CAZWRD010000077.1:10801-14717 GCA_964636105.1 uncultured Bacteroides sp. | reverse complement strand
TATTATTTCAATAAGTATTTATTAACAAAAAAAATCAATGCGCTCCAAAAAACACATTGATTTTCACACAAAACAAAACTAAATTACAAAAAAATTCTTTTAGATAACGGTGTTGATATCAAAATTTTCGAGATATTCGGCAACACGTTTTATATACAAACCACCCATACCACCATCAACAACCCTATGGTCGTATGACAACGAAAGTATCATCATATGTCGTATTCCGATGGTATCACCGGTAGGAGTTTCAATTACAACCGGTTTTTTCTGAATAGCTCCCACAGCCAAAATAGCTACCTGAGGTTGATTAATAATAGGAGTACCTGTTATAGAACCAAACGAACCCAGATTGGTTATTGTAAATGTACCTTCCTGAATATCGTCAGGGCTAAGTTTATTGATACGGGCTTTACCTGCCAATTCATTTACCGTTTTGGTTAAGCCCAAAAGGTTTTTCTGATCAGCATTTTTAATAACCGGTACAATCAGGTTTCCGCTTGGCAAAGCAGTTGCCATTCCGATATTAATATTTTTTCGAAGTATCACTTTATTTCCATCTACAGAAGCATTAACACCGGGGTAATCTTTAATAGCCTTGGCAGCAGCTTCAATAAAAATGGGGGTAAAAGTAATTTTTTCGCCTTCGCGTTTTTCGAAACTATTTTTCACTTTGTTGCGCCACAAAACAATATTGGTCATATCTACTTCAATAAAAGAAGTAACATGAGGCGAAACTTGTTTCGACATCACCATATGATCGGCTATCATTTTACGCATACGATCCATTTCAACAATCTGATCACCAGCAGCACTCAACACTTTCGGAGCTTCCATTCTGGGAGGTATAGCAGCCTTTGGAGCTTCAACTTTTGGAGCTTCGGCAACTGCAATCTGATTTGTATTTCTGTTTTTAAGATAATTCATCAAATCATCTTTTGTCAAACGACCTTCTTTTCCGCTACCTGCAATTTTATCTAGCTCAGTATTGGTAAGACCTTCCTGTTTTGCAATACTTTTTACCAAAGGAGAATAAAATCTGTCGGAAGTAGTAGCCAAAACCACAACATCTTCGTGCGATAAATCATGAACTTTGGTTTCTGCTTTCTTTTCTTCAGCTGGTATCGATGAAGTTTCTGTAGCAGAACTATCAGCAGAATCCTCACCTTCAATTGCTATCTGAGCAATAATTGCACCAACAGCCACTACATCACCTTCGTTATAAAATTTTTTGATAAGAATGCCTTCAACAGGCGAAGGAATTTCAGAATCAACTTTATCAGTAGCTATCTCAACAATAGCATCATCTTCAGATACAGTATCTCCTTCATTTTTTATCCAACGAGTAATGGTTGCTTCTATAATGCTTTCGCCTAATTTAGGCATAATAATGTCAAATTTCGCCATTTTTTTTGATTTTTTCTATTAAACAGAATTTTTAGAAAAAAGTTTATAAAAATAATTTTTCAATTTACATTTAAAGCCCAAAATGAATACCCACCTTGTTTTTAACATTTTTATATGATTTTTCTTTCTAAAAAAACAATTAATCGCTAAATCGTTTTAGATTATTTTGTATTTTTGTGTTTTTAAAAATAATCTAAAAATTCTAACACAAAAAGTTTTTTAAATAAATAATTAAAACAATAAACATGAAAAAGTTAATCTTTCGTATTAGTTTAATTTTAATTTTTGCATTATTACTAAGCAATAATGTAAAATCTCAAACCAATCAATACCTTGATTTTGATGGTGTAGATGATTGGGTAAATGCTCCAAATGCCTCTTCTTTAATTGCAAATTCAAATGCCTTTTCGATGACAGGTTGGTTTTTTGATAACAACCTTAACTATGGCCAAGGCATGATGGGTTTCCGCACAGGTACAGAAGGATTTTATCTAATTATACTGAATAATGGTCAAATTGAATGTCGTTTTAGAAATGCTACTACATTATTTGATTACAAAACACCAAATGGCACAGTAATTCCGAACGTATGGCAACATTATGCATGGATTTACGATGGAAGCAATGTAAGATTATATCTAAATGGAAACCTGGTAGGTGGCGTAGCAGCTTCGGGTACAATTACCATGTCCGACATAGGATTTTCAATTGGAAAAAGTCCATTGAGCTCATTCAATTTTTATTACAATGGACGCATTGACGAAGTTAGTGTATGGAATAAAGCACTAACAACTACCGAATTGCAAAATATGATGCAAAATGAATTAACAGGCAATGAAACAGGCTTAAAACTGTATTATAAATTCAACCAAGGAGTTCCTGCAGGAAACAATGCAAGTATAACCAAACTTCAAACAGAAATAAATTCACCTACATATGATGGAAACTTAACAGGTTTTGCTATGAACGGAGCAACCTCAAACTTCAACGGAACATTAAATAGTAGTTTTCAAGCAATTTCATTTCCGCAAATACCTACAAAATTGGTAAGCGACCCACCATTTTCTTTAAATGCAACCGCAACTTCTGGCTTAGCAGTTTCTTACACTTTGGTATCAGGACCAGCAACTATTAATGGAAATACTGTAAGTTTAACCGGTGCAGGAACTGTTACAATTAGAGCATCACAATCAGGTAATGCACAATATGATTCAGCAGCTCCAGTTACAAATGTTTTTGACGTAGTTAATCCTACACTTAATTTACCTATTATCGAAGAGCGTCATCCTTTGGCAGGCAATGTTTATATGTCAAATCTTACAAAAATACAACTGGCTGCCAAAGCAAGTATCAATTATCCAAATATTTTCAGTGTTCAAAGTGTAAAATTCAAAATAAACGGTCAAACCATAAATGCAACCGATTTTTCTAATGGTCATTATACCGCATGGTGGCAACCAAGTAGTTTTGGCAATCAATCCATTGAAATAATTGCCACATCAAATATGGGAGCAACTGCTTCTAAATTTGTTAATATTAATATTTTACAAAATTCTGCTGATACAGCAGTTGTAGCTTTCAGCAATGTATTAATAAGTTCAAGTACACCTAATTCAGTAATAGTTGAAGGAAATTTACCTTCATATATAGGAGCTTATGATACCATTTTTGCAACTTTGCAAGTTAGTTGTCCTACAGGAGGTTGCGGTGCATGGGACTATGTAGCAAGTGTTGATGCAATGAGCCACGAAGGCAATTGGTTTGAAATTATCAGATACATAACACCTTATGGTACACCTTGTACTCACAAACTTAATGTAACCGATTATGCTTCAATTATTAATGGTAAAGTTACTTTCAGAGTAAACTGTGGCTCGTTGGATAATGGTTATTTATATAAACTAACATTCGATTTCAAAGCGGGCACTCCACCTCATATTTATAGTCAGGTAAGCCAAATCTGGAAAAAAACCTATCAGTTTGGCGATATGGCTAACCTACAACCAGTTGAAGTTGTAAACTATACTTTCCCAAGTGGTAGTCTTGCATCCAAACTTAAACTCATTTCAACCGGACATGGATGGGGAAATTTGAATACATCAAATGCCGCAGAATTTTATAATGCAACACATAAAATTCAGGTAAATAATGCAAATACATTTACACAAGCAAACTGGACCAGCTGCAATCCAAATCCGGATAATTGCATGCCACAAAACGGAACCTGGCAATACAATCGTGCAGGATGGTGTCCTGGTTCAATAGCCAGACCATTTGATTTCAATATGACTTCTTTTATTGCAAATACAAATATTTCACTAAAATATATTTTTTATGAACAATATGTAGATCAATGCCATCCAAACAATCCATCATGTGTAACAGGCACTACTTGTACCGATTGTAATGATGGTTTTAATCCTCATTTGGTTGTAGCATGCAATCTGGTTAACTTCTTCGATACACCACCTCCTACTCCACTAATGCAGGAAATTGAAGAAAACGACAA
>CAZWRD010000077.1:0-10701 GCA_964636105.1 uncultured Bacteroides sp. | reverse complement strand
TTTAAAGTATTTAATTAAATCATTCAATTTTTATGATAAAACGTTTATTCTTAATTATTCTAATTCTGGTATCAGCTTCAGTTCAATTACTTAAAGCACAAGAATTAACAATAACAGGTACAGTTACATCTGCCGATGATGGTTCGCCAATGCCATTTTTAACTGTAATGGTTAAAGGCACTACCAAAGGTACCCAAACCGATTTAGATGGAAAATATAGTTTAAAAAACATTTTGCCAGCAGACACTTTGATTTTTAGCTTTATTGGCTATGAAAGCCGAAAAGTTGCTGTTGGGAAACAAAGTATAATCAACATAAAATTAAATCCAAGCATAAGCATACTTAAAGAGGTGGTAGTTACAGCTTTGGGAGTTACCAGACAAACCAGAGAAGTAGGTTATTCAACCCAAAAAGTTGAAGGGAATGATATTCAGAAATCAGATGCATCCAATATTATGAGTGCTTTAAGCGGAAAATCTGCTGGGGTTCAAATTGGCAATTCAGATGGAGTTGAAGGTGGTACAACCAGAATAACCATTAGAGGAAACAACAATATTTCAGGTAAAAATCAACCACTTATTGTAATTGATGGTGTTCCAATGGAAAATGACCCAGGCATGACTTCAATTGGAAGAGGAAACGACTGGGGATCAGCAATAAACAATGTAAATTCTCAAGACATTGCAGATATTAATATATTAAAAGGAGGAGCTGCATCGGCTTTATATGGTTCAAGAGGTGCAAACGGAGTAATTTTAATTACTACAAAAAAAGGTAAAAAACAAAAAGGAATTGGAGTTTCGTATAATGCAAGTTACAAAATTACAACACCATACAGATATCGCGATGTACAAACTAAATATGGAGGAGGAGCTCCGGTATCATTTTCAACACCAACTATGCGTTTTGACACAATAAATCCTTTCCCAAATTTACAGCATTCCGACAAACTGATTATTAATCAACAAGGACTTACATCTTCAACAACAGCAGAATTCGGATATTATGGTTCGGCAGTATCATGGGGAGCCCCAATGCTTGGACAAACCGTGAGATGGTGGGATGGAAGCTTAAGAACCTGGTCGCCAAAAGAAAATTTATTAGAATTACCTTATAGAAATGGAAGTACTGTTAATCAAAATATTGCACTTGAAGGTGGAAATGATAAAGGAAGTTTCCGCTTTTCAATTACACGCTTAAAAAATGAGGCAATAGTTTACAATTCTGATTTCGACCAAACTACCATTAACATTAATTCAACATTAAAAGTATCTGATAAAGTAAATGTTTCGGTAACTGGATCTTACATGGATTACAATCGATTAAATTCTCCAACTTTGGGCGAATCATCAAATTCATTTGGCAAAGGACTACTTTATTGTTGGCCAACAAGTTATCAAGGTGAAGATTTTTATACATATCAACTTGCTGATGGCACAAGAAACACAAATACCGGATATCCATATGCTTACATTGATCAATACATGTGGTGGAAGTATTTCAACAACAATACCAAACTCGACAGAAACAAACTAATTGGTGGATTTGCAATTAATTACGAAATAACTCCATGGTTGAGTTTTACAGGCAGAAGCGGTATGGATTTTCAGCTGGACGAATATATTACCACACACAAACCTTCTGATGTAGTTGGATTGGAAAATGGCTATTATGCAAATTCTTTAAGTCGGGATAGAAGTAATAACAATGAATTTCTGTTTAGTTTTACAAAAGACAGTATTTTTAATTCAAAATTCAATTTCAAATACAATATTGGTGGTTCATCATGGGAAAGAAAAATTTATGGTATTAATGGAAAATCAGGAACATGGTATTTCCCAAACATGTACACTTTCGCCAACTATACTCAGGCACAACCTAATACAAATATTACTGGCGATGAGTTATCAAAAATTGTTCCTGGCGAATACAATTGGAGAAAAAGGATAAACTCCTTTTATTCATTTATAAATATTTCATATAATAACTATATTTTCATGGAATTAACAGGCAGAAACGATTGGTCATCAGCACTACCAATTGATAACAATTCTTATTTCTACCCATCAGTAACGCTTAGTTTTATACCAACTGAAGCATTTAATTTGAAAACAGATTGGTTAAGTTTTATGAAAATAAGAGGAGGAGCATCGCAAACAGCAACAGATACTGATCCTTATCAAACTTCATTTAACTATACTTCAAGTCTTTTTGGCGGGAGTCAATCAGCTGGCTATCCAGGAACTATTCCACCAATAGCTTTAAAACCTCAGCGTGTTAATTCATTTGAAGGAGGTGCAAATTTGGAATTTTTCAAAGGACGTATTGCATTAGATTTTACATATTATCACGTATATTCCTTCGATCAAATTATGACGCTTCCACTTCCTGCATCTTCAGGCTCAGGTTTTATAAGAACCAACGAAGGTATTTTGACAAATCGAGGTATCGAAATCATTTTAAACACAATACCTGTAAATCATAAAGATTTCACTTTTAAAACTGGCTTAAATTTTTCGAGAAACCGAAACAAAGTAGTTAGCCTTGGCGGAAATGCCGAAACATATGAAATAGCAGACATATGGGGATTAAATGGTCCAGCCATGATATTGCGTGCCGGTGAAGACTTCGGAACCATTTCTGGCTATGATTATGTAAGAGATGCGAATGGAAATCCGATAGTTAATAATGAAGGTACAAAATATCTGATTACAACTACCAGAGTTCCAATTGGGAATGCATCGCCTAAATTTACTGGAGGTTGGACTACCCAATTCAAATATAAAAACTTCACTTTAAGCACTTTGATTGATACAAAATGGGGCGGCGACATTTATAGCGGAACTTATGTAACCAGTCTTCAAACCGGCCAAAGTCCTGAAACACTATTAGAAAGAGATGGTGGCGGGCTTCCATATACTGATCCAAATGGAGTTACAAGCAACATAGGTGTTATTTTACCTGGAGTTCATGCTGATGGTACTCCAAACACAACGGTAGTGCATTATTACTATAAATATATGCCTAATGCCGGAGGTTGGGGCAAAATGCTATCAACACCCGGAATTTTGGAAAATACATGGATAAAATGCAGAGAAATTTCACTTTCTTATACTTTTGCATCTGATATTGTAAAAAAATCAAAAGTATTTCAAGAACTTACACTTTCTATTGTTGGTAGAGACTTGTTTTACATCTATACCACCCTACCCGACCATATAAATCCTGAAGGAATTTTAGGTGCTGGTGATGCACAAGGCTTCGAATGGGCTTCGATGCCAGGAACACGCTCATTTTCATTTCAAATTAACGCCAAATTCTAACCTTTAATTTAACAATAAATGAATACTAGACTATTATCAATCATATCTATTGTCTTATTTACATTCGCTATTATTTCATGCGATAAAGACTTTGAAGAAATAAACAAAAATCCAGCTGATTTTACAACTGCAAGTGACGGCTCACTTTTTAACAGTGTTATTAGCTCTTTGCAATTGGGTTGGGACGAACAGTTTTATATCAATAACGAAATATTATACAAACAAACCCAAATGGCGGCCTTGTTTAAAGAAGCTTGGGGCAATTCAACCATCGGGACTGAAAATATCTGGAAAAACTATTACAATAACCTACCAAATATCAGAGAATTGCAAAGACGTTTTGCCAATGCAACTCCTTCGCCTGCATTGAATAATATGAATGCCATGGTTAAAATTCTATTGGCATATAAAACCTTTAAAGTTACTGATTTTTTCGGCGATATACCTTATGCCGAAGCGGGTTATGGCTTTCAGGATGTGAGCAAATTACGTCCTAAATTCGATAATCAGAGAAGTATTTATATCAGTTTATTGGAAGAATTGAAATGGGCTGACGAAAATATTAATCCTACTGCCACAGGAGAACCATTTGCCAGTTTTAAAACTTTTGATAAATTATTTTTTGGAGATATTACAAAATGGAGAAAGTTTGCTAACTCATTGCGATTACGATATGCCATGAGAATTTACGACAAAGAACCTACATTGGCATCACAGATTATCGGCGACATAATTAATAATAACAAACCAGTTTTGGAAGGATGTAATTTTTCAGGTCCGGTTTTGGAAGTTGCTGCAATTTATCCTTATTTATGTTCATATAAAAACGAAAGCAAAATATGGTCGTTCAGAGAACATAAAAACCTGAGAATGGGCTCTGTAATGTGGCATCAACTTTCTTCAAACGATAGCACTGATGGAAGTGGTATTTTTGATGCAAGAGCCTATTTGTTTTTCGATACCAATAACGACAAAAAATGGAAGGCTTTCCCGCAGATTCCCAATGGAAGTACACCTTCAGAAAGTGGCGTTCCTTACGAATCGCAACGAAATTCGGCAGGTGGATATTTTATCAAAGGCAATAGTGTAAACAACTGTTTGTTTTCTCCTTTCAACTATTTCTTAATCAGCGATCAGGATTATGTTCCAGACATTTTAATGACAGGTGCCGAAGTTCATTTCCTAAAAGCAGAAGCTTATATGCGTGGAATCGGTGTAACTCCTGATGAAGGCAACGCTAGCAATGAATATTTATCTGGGATTCAGGCATCGCTTACATTTTGGAAAAACACCATGTCGAAAACCAGCTTATTGCTAGATGGTTCAAAATTCGATACGTTGGTTAAAATTCCGGCAACGTTGACACTCTTTGCTTTACAGCAAAAAGTAGGTTTCTGGAACTTTACTACCCCCGACGAGAAACTGAATATGATTTACACCCAACAATGGATAGATTTTTTCCGCCAACCAGCCGAATCATTTGCCTTGGTAAGAAGAGCCTATGGCAGATTACCAAGGGAAGGTGCTCCTTTGCAATTATTCAGATTTGTAATACCTCCCAGCGAAGTATCATATAATCAAGTAAATTGGCAAACAGCATATGCTGCTCAAGGTGATATTGGAAGCAATAAAATGTGGTGGATGAAATAATTCAATAAGAATTAAAACAAAAATAAAGCCTCTGAATTTCAATATTTTCAGAGGTTTTTTATCAAATTTCAGCCATCATTTCTGCAGTTCTTATAAATTCATCCTCGCATAAATTTTTCAGATTTATCAACCATAAACCATTTTCTTTCAGAACGTAAAATCCATCAATATCTTTATTTTCAACAAATAAATCGGCTCTGCGTTTGTCAATAAATTTTACCACATCAATACGCTGATTGGCAATTACATAATATTTTGAAGAAAATTCAGGAAATTCATCTAAATCAACTTCCTGTTTCAAAAACAATTCTATTATTTTGTCATTAATACTTTCTTTTCTAATAAAAATATCGCCATAATTAACGGGCATTTCTTTATATGCAATTATCACATAATCCTGAAAAGAAAACCTTTGAGCAGATTTTCCATGATAATAACTGTCGATTTTTTCAAAAATCAATATTTTAAACTGATGATGAGCTTTAAAACCAAAAGAACAATAATACTTCAATTCGGAAACCGTATCAAAACCGACAGTATTAGCACCAAATAGATTAAATAATTTATCAAGCAATTTTTTCTCATCTGCTTTTTCGTGCAAAACAATTTGATATTTTGTACTAAGTTCTGAAATTGCCCGATTTAAAACCTGATGAATATCATCATTGTAAATTGAAGAATTGAACATACCTATTTTTTTTAACTTAATATAATCAATAACTTAGAACAATGAAAATTTTACAGTATAATTAGTCGTAGTTTTAATAGGAATACCATTTATAGTACCTGGCATAAATCTGGGCATTAAATTAACTAACCTTATTACTTCCTCATCACATCCTCCGCCGAGAGATTTCACGATTTCTGGATTTGTAATACTTCCATCAATTTCCACAGTATATCTAACTTTAACAAAACCTTCTATACCTGCATTCATAGCTTTTTGTGGATACTCAAGGTTCATATCCACAAATCTTTTTATTTCTTTTTCACCACCTGGAAATTCGGGCAATTTAATTTTAGGAGAACTATTTGTGTCACTTGTATTATAATTTTTCTTGTAACAATTCTCTTTTTTATAGTCTGGGAAACAAAATTTATTCAAATTTCCAAAAAACAATATATCTTTATCTGAAAAAATCCAAATAGCGTAATATTTAGCATTACCAGGTTCATGTGTTTCAAAGAATCTTATATTTTTATTTTTTATAGAATAATCTTCGACATCAATATAAGTAAATTTAAATTTATTATTTAAATTTTTTTTCGAAAATTCACTTTTTAATTTGATATAATTTAAAGAATCATTCATCATATAAGTAATAATGTTTTCTTTGCATTTAGTATCACGAAGGATAAATACTGCTTCACTACTATCTATTTTGACTGAATTAATATACATCCATTTATGATCATTCGTTGAATCTATAATCCATAATTTATCTTTAAAGAACTTTTCTATTTTAGGTTTTCCATATGATTGCAAATTAAATAATTCCTCAAGACTAAGATTTTGAGAAAACAGACTACACATATTAATAAAAAAAACAAGAGTAAATAACAATAATACTCTCTTCTTTAAATGTACAAAATTTATTTTCATAACATATTACTAATTTTCCCTCAATACATATTCATCATACTCTATTTCAAAGCTTAGCTTATGTTTTGATTCTTCAGCAGCCAGCGAAAGAAAAACATTTTTCAGATCGGTATTTGGAGCTCTTTCGGCAAGTTTGGCATAAAGTTTAAATGCTGCTTTTTCTTTTTTCATAGCAAACACCAAAGCTTCAGCATAAGTCATATCAGGACTGGCATCCACACTCATTTTGTAATCAGCAATTTTTAAATCAATTACAGCCTCAGGACTCATGGTAAACAAGCCATTTTCTTTAATACTCATCAATTTGGCTTTGTGATTGATTTCTTCTTTGGCAAAATCGGTAAAAACCGCTCTAACCTCAGCACTATCAGCATTAGCAGCAAGCTGTGTATATAAATCAACTGCTTTTTGTTCTTCATTGATTGCGAAATCAAGAATGTCGTTTATGTTTTCAAATTCTTTCATTTTTATTGTTTTTTATTTATATAAAATTATTTTTGAGATTAAGTCTTTGGCATCCAGATTAATCTTTGAAAAAGCAAACCATTTCTTTCCCAAATCTTTTAATGATGCACCTATGTGATATATAGCACTTTGATCAATAATAATAAAACGGTCGTGTGATTTTTCAAAAGTTTTTATTGCTATTGACGGATATTGTGCATTATGTTTTTGCAAATCCAATGCCAATTGTTTAGTAATATTAGCAGTATAAATTAAAGCTGAGACATGATTGTTTCGTTTTAAAAGCATAGTTAACACACTATCATCAATGTAATTATCTATAAGAATAATGGATTTTTCAGCAGATTTTATCAAATCTGAAACAAATTTATAGGCATCGTAAATTTGCCCATCAAAATAAATTCCCTCATTTGGTGGCAATTGGGTTTTTATCTGCAGATCAAATTCATCCACTTTCCTTTTTAGATGATCTACATCTTGTTCAATTCGTTCAAAACGCTGATTTACAGCATAACCTTTCAACAAATAATCTTTCAGAATTTTATTTGCCCATATCCTGAATTGAGTACCTCGTTGAGATTTAACACGATAACCTACTGATATAATGACATCTAAATTATAAACAGTTATTTTCCGTTTTACTGTTCTTAATCCTTCCTTTTGAACTGTCAAGTAATCCTTGACAGTTGCAGATTGAATCAATTCCCCTTCTTTAAAAATATTATTAATATGAAGACTGATATTTTGTTTTGTAGATTGAAATAGTTCAACCATCTGATTTTGAGAAAGCCAAACCGTTTCATCTTCAAGGCGGACTTCAAGATGTATATTTTTGTCATCCGATTGATAGATTATAATTTCGTCTTTTTGCATAATATCTGATTACATTATTTTACACATAATATTTATTTAAAACCAGCTTAGAATCCTTAATACAATTTGATATTACTTTTTTTAATAACTTAATTTCATGTTTTATTCATTGATTGCGAAATCAAGAATGTCGTTTATGTTTTCAAATTCTTTCATTTTTATTGTTTTTTATTTATATAAAATTATTTTTTGAGATTAAGTCATTTTCATTTAAAAATATTCTCGAAAAAGCATAGCATTTCTTATCAAAATCTTTCAGAATTTTATTTGCCCAAATTCGAAATTGATTACCTCTGATAGAATTTACTCTGCAAACTATTGATATTATTATATCAAGGTTATAATACTGAATTTCTCTAGTTATCAACATTCTCATTATTTTCCTGATTTTTATTTTCTATTAATCTTATTTCTTTGGCATTTAATGAGCTAACGACTTTTCTCCCAGTTTCAGCTTCTAATTTCAAACGTGCTTGCCTGGCAATATCACCACCCCTGCGAGCCACATCTTCATGTTGCGAAAATTCTTCAGGATTTGTTACTTCCGAAATTTCTTTAGTGGATAATTCGGCAAGCATATTCAAAACCAATTCTTTATTGGTCATATTATCTCGCAAATTTTCCTTTTTCAATCCCTTAAATTCTTTGTACTGTTTGTCGGTTTTATCAGCCCATGTTTTATAAATAACATCCGTTAATATGGCAAATTCCATACCTTCCTTTAATCCTAATCTTTTCCATTCATCAATCAATTCCTTTCTGATTTCAATGCTTTTCAGTCGCTGATTTATCCAGTTTTCAGAATATCCCAAACGCCTATAATCTGTCATTGCTTGTTCAATAGATAATTCAGGATCCTGAATTTGCTCAAGCCTTTGTTTACCAACTTCTGCAAGCCAGATTTTAAAAGGCTCAGCTTTTTTTGATGGTATAGACTGAATAATACGAAACAATTGCATAGTATTGGCAGACAATGTTTTCCTTTGTTTGCCAGATTCATTAATCATGGCTACCTGGGGACAATTTGTCCCTATGAACTCTCGTATTATATTATCTCTTTTTCGTAGCTTTTTCAGATAATCGGTTGGATTGCTGCTATCTGTCAAGATTTGAATAATATCAACAATAGAAAAATACCATTCTTCCTCTTCTTCATTCCATGCAGAACGTATTTTCTTTTCTTCAAAAAGCTTAATGGTATCTTTTTTTATCATTTTTATTGTTTTTTATTTATCTGTTTTTCATTAACTTGACTTAATCCTAACAGATCCGTAAACCTGTTAAAATACTATGAAATAACAATCTAAATTCTTGTCTTTATGCACAAAATGATCTAAAGACTATTGCCAATAAAATATTAGCAATTGTCTAATTATTATTTACTTAATTTGTCTTCAAAATCATCATCAAAAACTTTTACTACACTATCGCAACCATGCTCAAATAAAGGTTTGTAAAAATTATCTGTTGTATTTATAAATCGGTATTTTCTTTCGCCTTCTTTTTCCGAATCGGGCAATAACGAAATTACTTCCATCATAACATCATTTACATCAGTTGTGGTTTTTACACCTAATTTTTTAAGCAGTGTAAACAACATCTCATAGGATGTTTCGCCAATGCGTGATGGCATGGTTTGGTGGATTTTTTGAATATAACGTTGTGTATTGGTAAAATGTCCGCCAATTTCAAAAGGAAGGGAAGCTGGCATTACTAAATCTGCCAACTGTGCTGTTTCAGTCATAAAATAATCCTGCACCATACCAAAACCACCCTGCGAAGCTACTTTCTTAATGTTTTCCTTATCAATGGCACAACCTATTGGGTCCTCGCCAAAGAAAAAGAAATTTTTAATTTTACCTTCACGTAATAAAGCTTCCTGTTCAACTACATATTTCGTTGATAATCCATCTATACCCCAAGTTTTTTCAAGTTTTTTTACAAAATCCTTATTATCAATATCCTGATAACCAGCTCCAAATTTTGGTGTTGCGCCCATATCAAACAATCCCTGCGAATTGTTCTTGGTTTTGAGTGCAATCAGCCCATTGGATGTTTTACCTAGTTTACCGGTTATCATGGTTAAATTATACAATTCAGTGGAGGTTGGTGCCGAGATTTCTTTTTCCGAGAAAAGTATGATTGCATTCATCTGCTCGTTATAATCACGGGCACAGCTTGCTATTTTTTCTTCACTAACTCCTGATAATCTAACTAATTCGTCAAAATCTTCACTTAATAATTTGTTGCTATAATTTTCAAAATCATCACAATTATCTTTGATAAACAACGCATTATACAATTTATTACTTATCAGATAGTAATTAATGGCTTTAATAAAATTATAGTAAGAATCAACCTTTACGATTTTATCAACTTTATGTTCCATTGAACTATCAGATAATTCGGTACATAGCTCAACTTCTATTCCGTTTTTAAATCGGGTATTCTGAACCATAAATCCTACTACGGCATTCTCCATATTAATATCAGAACCAACCAAGTATATTTTACTTGCATCTTTTATCTGACTAAATGGTGCATTGTCGAATGAAGTATTAATCAGATGAGAACCACGTTTGATATAATGCATGCTGGTAATATTATTGGTTTTAGCTCCAGCTCTAGCTAATTTTTGAATCAGGTAGATTTCTTCGTTAGTGAGTCGTGCACCTGCAAAGAAAGCATTTTCGTCAGGTTCTACACTTCTGATTCTTTGAATAATAACGTCGTATGCTTGTTTGAAACTGATTTCTTCAAATTTACCTTCATCATTTCTTAATAAAG
>CAZWRD010000076.1:0-14719 GCA_964636105.1 uncultured Bacteroides sp. | reverse complement strand
CAAATTATAAGCTGATAAATTGGTATTAATATGAAAAATATTTAATATTTATCATTACTATAATTAAAAAAAAACGCTTATTTTTGTTTCAAATTAAACAAAAAACATATGAAAAAAATATTATTAAGCATCTTATGCACAGTATGTATCCTTATTAAAATTCACTCACAAACCCCTAATCCAGCATTAATAGGATATTGGCACAATTGGTCAATACCTGAAGCTCCTTATATTCAGTTAAATCAGATTGACACTCGATATAATGTTATTGAAGTTTCTTTTGCAGTTCCAACTTCTCCTTCAGACATGACAATGACTTTTACACCAGATGGCATCACACAACAACAGATGATTAATCAAATTAATCAGTTAAAAACTGCAGGCAAAAAAGTAATTATTAGCATTGGAGGAGCTACTACAAGTATAGATTTAAGCTCAACTGTCAATAAATCAGCATTTATAACTTCAATGACAAATATTATAAGCACTTATGGGTTCGATGGAATTGATATTGACATTGAACATGGGAATTCAATCATGATAACAAGCGGCGGAAGCATTTCAAACGTATCGAATAATCCTGCAATGCAAAATCTAATAGATGCTATAAAACAGATAATGAGTAATTACAGGCAAACTCATCCCAACAAATTATTTCTGACAATGGCACCCGAAACAGCCTATGTTCAAGGTGGTCAATCAGGTTTTGGAAGTATATGGGGAGGCTATCTCCCAATAATTCATGCACTTAGAGATTCATTAGACATACTTCAAGTTCAATTATACAATAGTGGCTCAATGTATGGAATTGATGGAATTATATATAATCAAGGTACAGCAGATTTTATTATTGCTATGACAGAAGCAGTTATACAAGGTTTTAATACAAGTGGCGGTTTCTTCACAGGTTTACCTGCCTCAAAAGTTGCTGTGGGTTTACCTGCTTGCCCTAGTGCTGCAGGTGGCGGTTTTGCTGACACCACAACAGTAATGGCTGCTATAAAATACTTAAGAGGCGCTGGACCAAAACCAGGTAATTATACTTTAAATCAAAGTGGTGGATACCCAAATTTAAGAGGAATGATGACATGGTCAATAAACTGGGATGCAGTAAATTCATGTGGAACTACATATCAATTTGCTCGTAATTTTCAAAATATTTTTTTAACATCCACCAATTCGCAGGCTATATTAAATGATGATTGTAACTTTTCAATTTTTCCAAATCCATCTCAAAATCACATTGTATTTAAACAACAAGAATTTAAAACTGGCATTTTACATATTTACAACTCAACAGGAAGTTTAATATTAGAAAAAGTAATCAATAAAGAAGAAATTCTTATTGATATTTCAAAATTTCAGAAAGGAATTTATCTAATCAGGTTTAATAATTCAATTCGAAAAATTGTTAAAGAATAAATTCAGATCTTAATCTTCATAAAACATATAAGTCCAATTTCGCTATTTACGAAATTGGACTTTTTTATATAAAAACTTAAAAAAATAATAATATTATGCTTTTGAAGTTTTTAGCGGATGAGCATATTTTTTAATATCATCAGCTGTAATTATATTATCACAAAGAATATTCAGTCTTTCAACTACATTGCGGAGTTCACGTATATTTCCTGTCCATTGAATTTTTTGTAATTCTTCAATTGCTTCATTTTCAAAAATTTTCACAGCTTTGCCTTGTTGTTGACAAAATTCATTTATAAAATGATTTGCAAGTAAAGGTATATCTTCAATTCTTTCATTTAAAGATGGAACTTCAATTAAAATTACACTTAAACGATGATACAAATCTTCTCTGAAATTATTGTTTTCAATTTCATTACGAAGATTTTTATTAGTTGCAGCAATAATACGTACATCAACAGAGATTTCTTTTTCACCCCCAATACGCGTTATTTTATTTTCCTGCAATGCTCTTAAAACTTTAGCTTGAGCCGATAAGCTCATATCACCAATTTCATCCAGAAACAAAGTTCCACCATTTGCTTGTTCAAAATCTCCTTTTCGTTGCTTTATAGCTGAGGTAAAACTTCCCTTTTCATGTCCAAAAAGCTGACTTTCTATTAATTCAGAAGGAATTGCAGCACAATTCACTTCAATAAAAGGAGCCGCTGCTCTATTGCTTTTTTCGTGCAACCAACGAGCAACCAATTCTTTACCTGTTCCATTATTTCCGGTAATTAGTACTCGGGCATCGGTTGGAGCTACTTTTTCGATGATATTTTTAACATCAGCTATAGCTGCAGATTCGCCAATCATATCATATGTTTTAGAAACCTGACGTTTCAATACAATGGTTTCGGCAACAAGGGTTGATTTGTCTAATGCATTTCTGAGTGTAATCAGTAATCTGTTCAAATCAAGAGGTTTTGCTATATAGTCATAAGCACCTTTTTTAATAGCTTCAACTGCAGTTTCTATAGTGCCGTGTCCCGAAATCATTACAACAGGAGCCAATGTTAAAGGTAATATTTTTTCAAGTACTTCCATGCCGTCCATTTGAGGCATTTTAATATCACATAAAATCACATCATATTTATTGTTTTTAACAAGTTCAATAGCAGTCATTCCATCTGCAGCATCTTCTACTTCATATTTTTCGTATGAAAGTATTTCACGTAATGTATTTCTGATACTTCTTTCGTCGTCTATTACCAATATTTTTGACATACTTCTTTTATTTTTATTATTATTTTATGTATTTTAATGTCAATGATTTATCTGAAATTAATAAATAAGAAACCTAAAACTATAATTAATATCTTAGCCATTTCCACAATTCTTTATAACTTACTTTTTTGCCATACATCAAAATACCGGTTCTGTATATTTTTGCAGCAAGCCAAGTTGTAAAAATAAATCCAAGTATTAATAATCCCATTGATAATTGAACTTGCCAAGGAGGAACCCCAAATGGGATTCTTACCATCATAATTATTGGTGAAGTTAATGGAATAATTGATAACCAGAAAGCTACAGGTCCGTCAGGATTATTAATTACAAAATTAGACATAATTATTGCAAAAAGCAAAGGAATGGTTACTGGCATCATAAATTGCTGCGTATCTGCTTCGTTATCAACAGCTGCACCTATTGACGCAAATAAGCTTGCATAAAGTAAGTAACCTGCCAAAAAATAAAAAATAAATTGAAGAATCATTACGTAATAATTAATTGAAAACAACCCATTTATCAATTCCCTTATTTCCTGATTTTGTAATTTTTGCAGTTGAACCTGATCTGCTGAAGGCAATTTTTGTCCAGGATTATAAACCTCTTCTGTTTGTGTTGATTTAAAAACATCTGGCATGCTTAATTGTAATGCAGTAATAATTGAAAAAGTTAATAAAATCCACAAAGCAAATTGAGTTAATCCTACCAATGCAACTCCAATTATTTTGCCCATCATTAACTGAAAAGGCTTAACAGAAGACACAATAACTTCAACAATCCGGCTTGTTTTCTCTTCAATAACGCCACGCATTACCTGAGCTCCAAACATAAAGATGAAAAAATAAATTAAAATTCCAGCGAATATCCCCAATCCGGTTTTTATTTCAGTATAACTTTTCTCACCGGTTCTAATGTCTTCAGTATTAAGTTTTATATTGGTTGCGTTTATTTTATTATAATCTTCTTTTGAAATATTATGTGCATTTACTAGCAAATTGTTTTTCAAAATATTTTGCATAGCATTAGAAATATAACTCTGTGTTACGATTCCTGGCGACTTATCTGAATAAAGCAAAACAGCTTGATCAGGTATCGAATAGCTTAGTTTTTGAATAAAGAGAACCCCTGAGTAATTTCCTTTAGATAAATTATCTTTAGCTTTTTCTAAATCAACTTCATAAACAAATAAAACCTTATCGGTAGATTGAAATTTCTCAAAGAATATACCGGTTTCATCTACAACTGAAACTACTTTTTTTTCATCGCTCATGGTTGCCAGAAAAAAAGGTACAATCCATATAGCAGCCATTAACAGTGGTCCAAGAATCGTCATGATTATAAACGATTTTTTCTTTACTCTGCTTAAATATTCGCGTTGAATTATAAGTCTTATTTTCTTCATATTATGCAATATTTTTCTGTTCGTTAACTTTCTGAATAAAAATATCGTTCATTGTTGGTAAAATTTCATTAAACGAAATAATTTCAATTTTTGACAGAATATTTTGTAATAATTCATTCGGTGTTAAATCATTAGGAATTTTGATATTTACTTTTGAAATCCCGTTTTGAACGATCTGATCTTGTATCTTATAGCTATCAGGTAAAATTGCTTTAAAATCTATTTCTTTTGTATGAAAAGCAATTTCAAAAATATTGGCTTTATAAGTGTTTTTTATTTCATGGACTTTACCATCCAATATTTTTTGGGATTTATTTATAAGTGCAATATTATCACATAATTCTTCAACAGACGCCATATTATGTGTTGAAAATATGATACTTGCACCATTAGCTTTGAGGTTAAGAATTTCTGATTTTAATAAATTTACATTAATAGGGTCGAATCCACTGAAAGGCTCGTCAAAAATCAATAATTTGGGTTCATGTAAAATGGTAACAATAAACTGTATTTTCTGCTGCATACCTTTCGAAAGTTCCTCAACTTTTTTGTTCCACCAACTTAA
Source organism: uncultured Bacteroides sp. (assembly GCA_964636105.1). Classification (GTDB taxonomy): domain Bacteria; phylum Bacteroidota; class Bacteroidia; order Bacteroidales; family JACABE01; genus JACABE01. The sequence continues at coordinate 10,061 of CAZWRD010000076.1, read as the reverse complement.
AATTTCAAATTTCTCGAACCAATATTTTAGTTTTTTTAACGCATCAGCTTTTGAAATACCTTTTAATTGAGCAAGATACAAAGCCTGTTCGCCAACTTTCATTTTTTTATACAATCCACGTTCTTCAGGCAAATAACCAATAAGTGAAATATGGTTAGGCTTAAGTTTTTCTCCATTAAAAAACAATTCGCCTTCATCTGGAGCTGTAATCTGATTGATAATTCTTATTAATGACGTTTTGCCAGCTCCATTGGGACCCAATAAGCCGAAAATGCTTTGTTCTGGCACCTCTATGCTAACATTTTTCAGAGCTGTATGAGCTGCATAATTTTTAGTAATATTATGAGCAGAAAAAATATTCATATAAATATATTTATTAAAAACGCTGACAATCATTATTATCAGCGTTTTATTAATTATTTGATTATTGGAAATACTCTCTCATTCGTTCAAAGAAACCTTTATCTTTCGAGTCGGGTTCTGGTTTGAAATTTGATGAATTGGCTAGTTTTTCGAGTATTGATTTTTCCTCTTTATTTAAATTTTTAGGTGTCCAAACATTGATATTTATTAGCAAATCTCCTCTACCATAAGAATTTACATCAGGTAAACCTTTGCCTTTTAGCCTCAATACTTTTCCTGCTTGAGTTCCAGCATCAATTTTAATCTTAACTTTTCCTTCAATTGTAGGAATTTCTACATTTGTACCCAAAGCAACATCAGGAAAACTGATATAATGATCATATAGTAAATTTTTTCCATCTCTTTTTAAATGAGGATGTTCAATTTCTTCAACCAAAACAATTAAATCACCATTTACACCACCTCTTGCAGCAGCATTTCCTTTTCCACTTACCGAAAGTTGCATTCCTTCTTGTACTCCAGCAGGGATATTTAATGTGATAACTTCTTCACCCTGAACAATTCCATTACCTGAACATTCATTACATTTGTGGGTAATAGTTTGTCCTTCGCCACCACATGAAGGGCATGGCGAAGAGGTTTGCATTTGACCTAAAATTGTATTGGTAATACGTGTTACTTGTCCGGTACCATGACAAGTTGAGCAAGTAGTATGTCCACTACCATCTTTTGCACCAGTTCCTTTGCAAGGTTTGCAAGCAATATATTTGTTTACTTTAATTTTTTTCTCAACACCATTAGCAATTTCTTCCAGATTCAATTTAACTTTAACTCTCAGATTTGTACCTCTATTAACTCTTCGTCCTCGCGAACGACCACCACCAAATCCACTAAAGCCTCCAAATCCGCCTCCAAATGCACCTTCAAAAATATCGCCGAAATGACTAAAAATATCATCCATATTCATTCCACCACCACCAAAACCGGAGGCTCCACTCATTCCTGCATGCCCATACTGATCATAACGAGCACGTTTATCTCCATTGCTAAGAACTTCGTAAGCTTCGGCTGCTTCCTTAAAATTATCTTCAGCTTGTTTATCGCCTGGGTTTTTATCTGGGTGAAACTGAATTGCTTTCTGTCTATAAGCTTTTTTTAATTCTGCTTCTGTTGCATTTTTCGATACGCCTAATATTTCGTAATAATCTCTTTTTGCCATTTTGTCATAAAATTTCTAAAAATTAATTAGCTACAACCACTTTGGCATAGCGTATAACTTTGTCGTGCAGATAGTAACCTTTTACAACTTCATCAAATATTTTTCCTTTTCCTTCTTCATCTTGTGCAGGCATTTGAGCTATAGCTTCATGCAATTCCGGATCAAATACATTACCAAGACTTTCCATGGCTTTTAATCCTTTTTGGCTTAATAAGCCTTGCATTTTATTATAAATCAATTCAACACCTTCACGTAATGCAGTTGTTTGTTCGTTAGGTTCTATCGCTTTTAATGCTCTTTCAAAATCATCAAGTATTGGCAATAAACTGATAATCACATCCTCTGAAGCAGTCTTACTTAGATCTATTCGTTCTTTTGATGTTCTTTTGCGATAATTATCAAACTCTGAATATAGCCTTAAATATTTATCGTTTGTTTCGGCTAGTTTATTTCCTAATTCAGTTATTGTATCTTCACATTTCTCTTTTTCAGTTTTTTTTGATTCTTCTTTACTTTTCTTTTTTTCTTTTGAATTGATTTCTGGAGTCTGAGTTTCCTGATTTTCAACAGTTACTTCCTCTTCTTTTGTTTTCTTCTCTTTATCAGACATATCTTTAAATATTTTAAACATTATTCGGTCATATTATTTATGTAGACTCTCATCAAAAATGTTGCCAAAAATAAAATACTGACAAAATGTCAGGATTCTTGTAAATTTTTTGACAAAATTACAGCTTTTTTGGCAATTTACAATTAAGAAATTATTTGAATTGAAAATATAAAAAGAGTAATAGAGCTCTTAATATGTGTGTTATAAGATTTTGGATAAAAAAAAAGCCTATTCTCGATTAGAAAAAAGGCTTTTAATATTATTTTTGAATTTTTATTTTTTAAATTTCTTCATTTCAGTATATTTCTCCATAAAATTGGGAACATCATCAATTGAAATGTGTTTTGCAATGATTTTGAAATCTTTATCTAAAATAAACAGAACGGGAGTGCTGATAATATCATAAGCTTTATGATAATCAAGATTGGTTTTGGTACCAGTAACACTTATCCAATTATGTTTGTTTTCTTTAATATAATTTTTCCAACGATTTAAATCTACATCCGTATCAATTGAAAAAACTTCAATTCCATATTTGGCTTTATTTTCATCAACAAACTTTTTAATTTTTGGAACTTCAACTTTACAATGACCGCAATCTGTATCCCAAAAAACCAGGAAGGTGTAATTTCCTTTACTTGAATACAAAGAAACATATCTCTCGTTAGTATCTGGCATTATTAATTCGGGGGCAACTTTCCCTATTAATATAGGCTTCAACTGCATAGCTCTTTTTGATATGCTTTCCAAAACGGTTGGTGTTACCCAAAAAGCTTGATTTGTCATATAGTATTTCTCTACTAAATATACAAAAAGTTCATCTTGCCCCATTATACTTGATTTCTCATATCTGTTTGTCAAATACCATAAAGTGTACTTAAACAATTCTTTATTGGCTTTTGAAAGTTCTATAACTTTGTCGCATTCTGTTTTAAGAGTGTCATTAATCTGAAAAACTACATTTTTGAAATAATAATCAAGTTTGTTGTGATAAACAGGTGTTCTTAGCAAACGATCATCTGTAAAATCAATATTTTCCCAATAATGATCCTTATAAAATTTGTACGAAAACATGGAGTCGATGCTTCCATCAGCTCTTTTAGGTGGCTCTGGCACATCAACTTCTTTTGAAGATTTAAATACTTTAGTCATCAAATGATTAGGATTATCTTTCATGAAATTGATTTTATAATCGCTAATTTCATCATTTACTCTTTCCAATTGTTTTTTACACCATTCCACAGTATCTGGATTGTTTTTCATATCCTGCATTTTTTTCTGCAATGGTGTGTATTCATCATATTTTATACGATTGAAATTCACAAATTTATAAAATACATCATTATCAACAGAACCTTTTACTTTGAAATATTTTCCAAATTCTTCGTATTGAGTTTCTATCGAAAAAAACTGCTCTTTGTCGATGATAATTTCGAAATATTTTTTGTCGCTTGTAATTACAAGATATACTCCCCCAGGCAAGGTTTCTTTATCTTCAAAAACAAATAAACCTTTTGAATTCAATATTGCGGTATCTCTTATGTATTGATTACCACCATAGTAATTACCCAAAAACAAAGTATCGGACTTGTAATTATCCATTTTTACTTTGATATTATAACCACTTTTTTGTGCATTTAATGTAAAAAACATTAAAATAAAAATTGCTGATACCAAACATTTTAAATGGTTTCTCATAGACTTAATCTTTTTAAATTTTTTGTTTATAGATATTTTAATAAATCTTATTTTACTCACAAAATAACAACAATTCTAAATAATATTTTCTTTTTTTAACAATCTTTAAGAGTTGAAATTATTGTATAGCTTTGCAAAGACAAATTTCATATTAATTTTGTTGTTTAAAGAATTAAAAAATGTTTTTAAAAATTGATTATAAAAAAATTGGTATTAATTTAATTGTTTTCATTGCCTTATTTGCGGGTGTTTTTTTCGTAACTGCTTATGAAATGCCTAAATATAAAGGTTTTATGCTTTCGTTTTTATTGCTAATATTGTCTGATTTTTATTTATGGAATTATTTTAAAAAATTTATTTTAAAACAAATAATCGTTATCAAAATCCTATTGTTTTTTTTATTTTGGCTAGCATTATTGTTTACTATTATCTTTTTTATTGCTGCTATATTTACAAACATTAAAGATTGGAATCCAGTTTTCAGAACTTATCTTACTGGTTTTATGCTAGTTTTATATATATCTAAATTAGTTTCAGTATTTTTTCTGCTATTGTCTGATATATTAAGGTTTATAAAATTTATTTTGACATTTCTTTTTAAACGAAATCGGTTTACTCAGAAATTTTCGAACAAAAGATGGCGCTTTCTATTACTAATCGGAAATTTTTTATCTTTTTCGATTTTAATAGTTCTCATTTATGGAATGATTTTTACAGAATTTGATTTTCAACTTAGGAAAGTGTCGATAAATTCAGATAGAATCCCTCAAAGTTTTAAGGGATTAAAAATTGTTCACATTTCTGATTTTCATTTAGGAAGTTGGTATGGAAAAAAGCCATTGCAAAAGGCTGTAGATATGATAAATGAGTTAAAACCCGATATCATTTTTTTTACAGGAGATATGGTTAATTACGCTACAAATGAAACAGTTGGCTATACTGATATTTTAAAACAACTAAAAGCTAAAAAAGGAATTTATGCCATTTTAGGAAATCACGATTATGGAGATTATGTGAAATGGAATTCTGCTGAAGAAAAACAAAAAAACATGCAAGATTTTGAGGATTTTTACAAGCAAATATCTTGGATTTTGTTGAAAAACGAAAACATCAGAATTCAATCTGATTCGTCATTTATAAGTATTGTTGGTGTTGAAAACTGGGGAAAAGATGTACGCTTCCCTAAAAAAGGAGATATAAACAAAGCATTGCAAGGAGTTGATAACAATGATTATACGATATTATTATCTCACGACCCCAGTCATTTCGAAAATCTTATTGGGTTAAAATATCCACAAGTGGATTTGTGCTTATCTGGTCATACTCATGGCATGCAAATGGGCATATCTACAGATAATTTTGAATGGAGTCCGGCTCAATTACAATATAAATATTGGGGTGGTTTATATGAAAATACAATTAATGGAAAAAAGCAATATCTTTATGTAAACAGAGGAATCGGGGTTATTGGATATCCTGGAAGAATCGGGATTAAACCAGAAATCACTTTGATTGAGTTAAATTAATGGAAATCAATAATTTATTTTGAATAAAAATGTTTTATAACTTTACAGATTTATGAAAAAAGTAGAAATATTAACTACACAGAATGTTGTGATTGAATATGAATTGGCATCTTTATTTGAACGAGCTGGAGCTTTTTTTATTGATTTCATTATTATTTGGTCTGTAATCGGACTATTAAACCTATCTGCCTGGATTTTCTCAGTAAATTCACTAATTTTTTTCTACACCACTTCTATACCTGTTTTTTTATTTTACAATCTGTTGTTTGAAATGTTAAATAACGGACAATCAATTGGTAAGTATTTATTGAAATTAAAAGTAGTTAAAATTACAGATGGAAAAGCGGATGCTTTTGACTACTTAATGAGATGGACATTCAGAATGATAGATATTTATTTTTCGCTCGGAACTTTGGCATCACTTATGGTTTATTCTTCAAACAGATGCCAAAGAGTTGGCGATTTTTTTGCTGATACTTCTGTAATTAAGGTGCTTGAAAAAAACAGATATAGTTTAAATAGCATCATAAAGATTAATGATAAAACAGAATATCAACCAGTTTATAACAAAGTAATAGATTTTACAGAAAAAGAAGTTTTATTAATTAAAGAAACATACGATAGATACATTGAACAACCTACTCATGGACATCAAGAAGCACTCGATTTGCTTTTAAGTAAAATTTGTAATCATTTAGAAATCAACAAACCTCAAGATAAAAAAGTCTTTATAAAAACACTAATAAAAGATTATGTTTATCTAACCAGATAATTTTACCTATTCAGAAATTCCTTCATCCGAAATATCAGTCAAAGGCGTTTTATCTTCAATTTTTAGTATTGTATTTTTAAGCAATCCAATATTTTGCATATTCTGAACGTTAAAAACTTCGTTTAAAATATTGTAACTTATATTGATAGATGTTTTTCTGATAACAATACTTGCTTTTTCAAGTTTTGTTATGGCATCATAGAGCGAATTTGCATTACCAGCCATTGATCCCAAAGCAGCAAGTAAAACAGAAACTTCTTTTAGCTTTCCAAAAAAACGAGTCCAATTGGTTCTTTCACTGTTTAAATCGCGTAAGGCTTTATCCAAATGGTTAGTTAACGTTTTTTTACTCATATCGGTAATTGCTGAATCTTCGTTTATTAATTCAATGGCTTCATTAATTAGTCCAATAATTTCATTTTTATTTGATTTTGATGGGATATAAAAATCGCCAAGTTCAAGATTGTCATATAAATATTCTTTTTGAATGGCATCGTTTATCAACGACATTGTAGCTGAATACAATGCATGAAAAGCATCCTGAACTTTATACATTTGCTTGCTTTTGCTATTTAAAAAAGGAATTATTTTCAACAAGAAAGGTTTACGTTCAATTTGTTTTAAAATAAAAAGTTCGTCCTCCAAATCTTTTAATAATTCTAAAAAATCTTCACGTTTTGATGTTTCAAAATAAGTGATTTTTTCAATAGAATTGATAAATTTATCGCTGACAGTTTTTAATTGTAATTGTTTTTCTTTTTGAAAACCAGAGCTAGATAAATCGCTTAAGTAACTTACATAAAAATTGAAAATCAATTCAATATCTTGATAGTCTGTATATAAATATTCGTTAAAGTTCATTTTTTCGCATTTTTTTTGTATGCAAATATATCAAATATAATGCCAGATTCAAAATTCAAATTATAATTATTACTTTCATACAACTTTTTAGGTCTGTTTATTGTTATTATTCATATTTTTGTAAAAATAAACAAACATAACAATGGAAAATAATCAGAAAGTGCTGGATACTTTTACAAGTGCAGGGAAAATGCTAAGAGCTGGCGAAGTTGCTACTTTGTCGGGTATCGACAAAAAAGATGTTGAAAAAGCTATAAAAAAACTGGTAGCTGAAGGTAAACTACATTCACCGGTAAGATGTTTTTACGATATTAAAAAATAATTTTCGTAAGTAAAACCTTTAAAACATGGTTTTTGTATTTGTCAGAACCATGTTTTTTTTATTTAAAGCAACTATGAAAACTTTTAAAAAGAGCATATTTTATATTTTTATAATTTTGTTTATAGCTTGTTCAAAAGATGAACCTAAATCTGAAATTAAATATTCAGATATAAAACTGCTAGTAAACGAAATAATGACTTTTGATTCGCCAAACTGGATTGAAATTTACAATCCGGGTGAGCTTGATGTTTATATGGAAGGATTTCATATTTTATATAACAATCATAGTTTTGAGATAAAAGCCGGATTTGTACCTGCCAAAGGTTTTGCGCTTTTCTTTTGCGATGCAGCAGATTTTGCAAATCATACAAACTTTGTTTTAAATAGTAATGGCGGAACAATTATATTAACTGATAAAGAAAATAAAATTATTGACAATTTTTCATATCCAATGATAAATCAGGCTGTTTCGTATGGCAGAAAACCAGATGGAAGCATAAATATCATTTTTTTAGATAAACCAACTCCAATTACAACAAATACACCTGTTTACATACCAAATCAGGCTCCTGTGATAGATGAATTAATTATTAATCCTCAATTTCCAACCGCTTATCAAGTTGTTACATTAGATGTACATGCCACTGATGATTTCAGAATTGATAGTTTGATGTTGTTTTATGAATATGATGGTTTTGATACTGTAGTTCAATTTAATCCATCATGCTGCGATCCTCGGAAAATGGCTGCAGAGATAAAAGGTTTGCCAAGTGGAAATATTGTAAATTTTTATGTTAAAGCAGTTGATGATTCACTTTCGGTGAGTTATTATCCTATAGGAGCTCCATTAAATAAATTATCATATACTGTTGGTCAGTAATTTTTAATAATTTTATTGCCTTAAAAATACGTTTTAACTTATTTATTTTCAGGATACTTAAGTTGTAAATCACTCTATTTGATAAAGAATTGACACATCATATTTTTGTAAAATATTAGCCTTTCAAAGGGATTTACTTTGTGCTGTAAAAATTATGCTTTTACATAAGATAATGAAGTGAAAAAATTTATATCTTTGCCAATCTATAATTAATATCTACAAAATAATCAATAAAAACATATTCAAATGATTACTGATAATTTTATTAAACGTCATAACGGACCTCGTGAAGAGGAAGTGGAAATGATGTTAAAAAAAATTGGCGTTTCATCGCTTGATGAACTTATTGAAAAAACTGTTCCTGGCTCAATCAGATTAAAAGCTCCGCTAAATCTGCCAAAAGGAATGAATGAGTTCGAATACATCAATCATATTAAAGCTATTGGTGCAAAAAACAAAATATACAAAACCTATATCGGAATGGGGTATTACAATACCATTACTCCGGGAGTTATCACCCGCAATATACTCGAAAATCCGGGTTGGTACACTTCTTATACTCCGTATCAGGCTGAGATTTCACAGGGTCGTTTGGAAGCTCTTTTGAATTTCCAGACTATGGTAAGCGATTTAACCGCTTTGCCTATTGCAAATGCTTCGTTATTAGATGAAGGTACTGCTGCTTCTGAAGCTATGATAATGTTTTTCAACTCACGCAGCCGCGATGCAGTGAAAAAAGGTTCAAATGTTTGCTTTGTTTCATGCGATTTGTTTCCTCAAAGTATTGATGTAATTGTAACCCGTGCTACTGCATTGGGTATCGAACTGATTTTCGGTGATTACAATACATTTGAGTTTAATGAGAAAGTTTTCGGTGCAATTGTTCAATATCCTGACCAAAACGGCGAAATAATTGATTATTCTGATTTCGTTGCAAAAGCAAAAGCTAACGGAAGTTTTGTTGGAGTTGCAGCTGATTTGATGTCGTTGACATTGTTAACCCCTCCGGGTGAATGGGGTGCCGATTGTGTTTTCGGAACTTCACAAAGATTTGGTATTCCGATGGGATATGGTGGACCTCATGCTGCTTTCTTTGCATGTACAGAAAATTTCAAACGTCAGATTCCAGGTCGTATAATCGGTATTTCACAAGATGCACAAGGTAACCGCGCTTTGCGTATGGCTTTGCAAACCCGCGAACAACATATCAAACGCGAAAAAGCAACTTCAAATATTTGTACTGCTCAAGCATTACTGGCTACTATGGCTGGTATGTATGCAGTGTATCACGGACCAAAAGGTTTGAAAGAAATTGCCCGTCATATCAATATATTGACTGGTGTTTTGAATAACGAACTAAAAAAATATGGCTACAATCAACGTAATCAGTATTTCTTCGATACATTAAGTATTGAAATTCCTGAGGGCGTAAATGTGGAAACAATTAAAGCAGCTGCATTGGCTGAAAAAATGAATTTCCGTTACATCGGCGAAACAAAAATTGGTATCAGCATTGACGAAACAACTTCATTATGCGATATCAACAAAATATTGAAGATATTTGCCGATGCCAATAATAAAGAATATACAAAATTTGTTTGTGTTCCTTCGGAATGTGAATTAATTACAACGATACCTGCTAATCTGAACAGAAAATCAACTTATCTGCAACATAAAGTATTTAATGTAAATCATTCGGAAACCGAAATGATGCGTTATATCAAAAAGCTGGAGATAAAAGATTTATCGATGAACCGTGCGATGATTCCGTTGGGTAGCTGTACAATGAAACTGAATGCTGCTACTGAAT
>CAZWRD010000075.1:2833-14730 GCA_964636105.1 uncultured Bacteroides sp. | reverse complement strand
AATAACAGTTAAAATTGTGAAAATCACGACCGGCAGCTCCAATAATGATAACATTCTTTTTCATTATTCAATACCTTTTTATGTTTATTAAATTGTTTTAATTATTTATGCTGCAAAGTTATATTTTTAAGTGAACCTAACAAGCATTTTTATAGTTTTATTTTCAAAAAAATGTTAAATGAAAGATAATGAGTTATGTAAGGTCGTATTTTTTGTAATTATTTTTGTTTTATAAGGCTTTAATGATAAAATTGTGAAGAGTTTTGCTGATAAATATCTTATTAATTCGAAGGATTTATCAAATGAAAATTGTTAGAATTTTGTTCTTTATAAACAAAATATTCATCCTTACGAGCAATATATAGAAATTTATAAACAAAACATGATTAATAATAAGCGTGCATTGCAAAAAAACGGATAAAATATTGTTTTTAGGAGTGTGCATTTAAATAATAGGGACAAAACATCGTTTTTAGGAGCGTGCATTGGAATAATATGGTCAAATATTCCGAATATATAAACAAAACATTCTGTTTTATGGTTAATTATTCTTTTTTAGCATTAATTGTTTTCTTTGAAATAAGCTTAGTGCCGAAAATAGCAAAAGCAACCACCGAAACCGAGCTTATAGGCATCAAAATAGCAGCCACAACCGGAGTCATGTTTCCAGATAATGCATAAATTAGCCCCAAAATATTATAAAGAAAAGAAATCACAAAACTGATTTTTACAATTTTGAGAGAATCTTTAGCGAATTTTATTACATTTTCAATTAGGAAAAACTTTTTTGATTCGATAATAATATCACCGGCAGGGGAGAAGTGATAAATATCGTCGGCAACAGACAGTGCAACATTACTTTGCATAAAAGCACCTGCATCATTCAGACCATCACCAGCCATCATTACATTGCAGCCTTGTTCTTGTAAGTTTTTGATAAAGTTCATTTTATCCTGAGGTGTTTGTTCAAATTTCATTTTATCATCATCAAAATAATTTCTTAAAAATTCTCTTTCAGAATCATTATCACCCGACAAAAGATATAGCTTATAATTTTTTCGCAAATTTGCTGCAACTTTCAGAAAACCATCTCTATACTTATTTCCAATACTAAAATAACCTCTGTAAACATCATTAATTTCTAAAAATACATTTGCATAACTTCGATTGGTTTCAGATTTTTCAACACCGACATAATCAGCTGAACCAATTCTTATTTTTAGGTTGTTAACCATTGCATAACTGCCTTTGCCAGGTATTTCAACAAAACCTGTAACTTGAATGCTTTCGATTTCGTTGTATAATTTTGAAATAGCTTGACTTAAAGGATGGGTAGATTGTTTTGTTAATGAAGTGATTGCGATGATTTCTTCAGATGACAGTTTATCTCCTTTAAATTCAATATTATTTTGATCGGGAATGGTTATTGTGCCCGTTTTATCGAAAACAATGCTGTCGATTTTAGTCAGATTTTCAATAATATTTGTGTTTTTCAGATAAACTCCTTTCAATCCGAGCAATCGCATCGAATTTCCTAAGGAAAAGGGGAGTGAAAGAGCTAATGCACATGGACATGTTACAATTAAAACGGATGTAAAAACCAAAACAGCAAAATGAAATTGATCTTTTAGCCACCAAAACATAAACCCAGAAATAGCTATTGATATGATAATTAATGTAAAGTAACCACTAATTTTATCAATAATAGGCATAAGATACTTGGTTGACTGTTTTTTATGGTCGGTTTGATTCCATAATTGAGTTAAATGACTCTGATTTACATCTTTTATAACCTTTATTTTAATTGCTCCCTGTACCTGAATTCCTCCAGCATAAAGCGGTTCATTAATTTCTTTTCTTATAGGGGTTGATTCGCCAGAAACAAAACTATAATCTATCAGCCCAATGCCTTCAATTAATTCAGAATCAGCAGGAATTAATTCTTTGTTTCTGATTAACAAAATATCATCAACTTTAACTTCTTTAAGTAATATGTTTACCTCAGTATCATTTTCAATTTTTGTAACAGCAATTGGGAAATAGGATTTGTAATCTCTATCAAAAGATAAAGCTTCATACGTTTTGCTTTGATACCATTTTCCTAAAAGCAAAAAGAACAAAAATCCTGATAAACTATCAGAATACCCAGGTCCTTTTAAGCTAATTACATCATATGTTGTAACTGCAAAAAGCGTAAGTATTCCCAAAGCAATTGGCAAATCGATATTAATTACTTTTTTGCGGATAGATTTCCATGCTGAAATGATGTAATCATTACCACAATAAAAAACGATTGGGAGTGTAAGTATATATGAAATATAAATAAAAAATGTTCCCAATGAATCTTCCAAAGGTTTGCCGTTGAAATATATAGGTAAGCTAAAGAGCATTACATTTCCGGCAATAAAGCCTGAAATCCCAATTTTGTATAATAAAGTTTTATCAGATTTTATATCTTTTTTATTTTCAAGCGATTTTAATGAAATTTCTGGAGTATAATGTATAGATACAAGCAATTCAACCAATTGTCTAAGGGAGATTTCTTCGGTATTAAATGTAATGGAACATGTCTTTTTTATAAAGTCAACAGATGAATGTTTAACTCCTTTATTAAGTTTATTTAAATGTTCAAGTAGCCAGATGCAAGATATACAATGAATTACAGGAATGTAAAAACTAACTTTTGCAATATTGTTTTCATAAAATTCAAATAACTTTTGTTTAACCTCTTCTTTTTCCAAAAAAGTATATTTGCCAGAATAATTGGAATCTTCAATTTTAATTCCTGGCAAATCAGCAAGTTTGTAATATTGTTGTAGTTTATTCTCGTTTAGTATTTGATATACTTGTTTGCAACCATTGCAACAAAAAAGCTGGTTATTCCAAATAATAGGACTTTTTCCACAATCTGCACCACAATGAATACAAATATTATTAATACGCATTTATTATTTTTTTGAATGGCAGCAACTATGAGTTTCTTCGGTTTCGTTTGCTTTACTTTGATCAGGATTTTTCATTATTGACATCTCGAGATTCTCTTTTGAAGGACTAAGATATGGGATTCCTAAACATAATCCTCTGAGTATAAATAATGCACCTATTAAAACAACTAGAAAAGGTATGATTTTATTGAAAGTGTTTCTAACATTGGCTGTTATGGCATTTCCGATAAGCGAAATTGTTAACATCATAGGAATTGTACCTAAACCAAAAAGAATAAGGTATAAACTTCCATGGTAAACATTGCCTGTAGCAATTGCTCCTATGATAGCAACATAAACCAAACCACATGGCAATAAGCTGTTTAGCATACCAATGAAAAATAAACCCTTGTATGAACGTATCTTAAATAGCTTTTGAATGGCAGTTCTTAAGTAAGATGTAAAAAATTCAAATTGGATATTTTTTGATTTTTTAAAAAAAAGAGGGATAATTATGGTTAAAATCATAATACTTCCCATTATAATCGAAACCCATTGTTGAATTCCCAGAAGGTATAATCCTTTTCCTATTGAACCAAAAATGGCACCCATTATACCGTACATTAGCGTCCTGCCTAAATTATATAAAAGTCCGCTTATGAGTTTTTCCACAAAAGTTTCTCCGCGCAATGGAAGATTAATTGCAATTGGACCGCACATTCCAACGCAATGCAAACTCCCAATTAAGCCCAGTATAAAGCCAGCAACAATTATTTCCATTATTCTATACGTGTTTCTTTTTCAATGTTATAAGTTTCATTGTCATGTTTCCATGAAAATTTAATGATATATCTGCCTTTTTTTAGTTTATTTGTAGGAATTTCGATTTTTTCAGTCATAATAGATGTTAGACTAAAATCTGAGTTTTTATCAGAAGGCCTATAAAAATATGCAGTAATTGTGTCATTTGAGTTTTGCAAACTGGAAGAAAGCAAAACTGAAACATTTGTTTGATTAATGACAATATTTATGCTATCGATGTAATTTTCTGATCTTCTATTTATTTCAATTTGTTCAGAGAAAGAAGCACCTTTGTTGTAATAGTCTTTTGAGACTAAATCAATATCTTGATTTAATGAAAATACGATGAATGCAATTGCCAAAATTACAAATATTGTAAGGAAAATAAAAATCCCATGTCCCCAATTAAATTTCATTTTTTTTTATTTTTGTGGTCCAATAAAATTAATTTCACTAACAGTAAGAAGTTTTTCGTTTTCGTAAACTCCAATTTTTAAATCTGTAGTTCTGTTTTTAATAAAACTAGAAGGAAGTTTTACAAGTAATACACTTTCAGAGGCTTTATCAGCAGTTAAGTTTGATAAATCATTAGTAAATTGTAGTTCTCCTTGTTGTAAATCAATTAGTTTTATTGTTATTTTTTTCTGATGATTAGTTTTGTTTATAATTTTAACATTATAAATATTTGTAATATTTAGAGTGTCTAATTGTTGATACATAGTTCCTGGCATTCTTATTATCGAAACGTCAACAGTACTACGTTTAGAAACAGTAAAACCTAAAAAGAATATAAGTATAATTAATACACCAGAGTAAGCATAAGTTCTGAAATTAGCAATTGAACTCTTCCCATTTTCGATGCCATGTACAGAGTCAAACCGAATTAAATTCGCAGGTTTATTAATTTTTCTCATTACAATATTGCATTCATCAATACAAGCAGTACAATTTATGCATTCGAATTGTGATCCGTTTTTAATATCGATTCCTGTAGGACAAACAGCTATACATTGTTTGCAATCAATACAATCTCCCTCATTTTTTGAACCACGTGGTTCGCCTCGTTTATAATCGTAAATCACAGAAATTGACTTAGAATCGAGCAAAACTCCTTGTAATCTGCCATAAGGGCAAAAGAAAATACAAACTTGTTCGCGAAGGAATGCATAAATAATGTAATAAAATATGGATACAGCCATCATTATAATAAAACCTTGTTGATTTTCATTGATGGGTGAAGTAATTATTTGAAATAATTTTTCTGGGCCTGTAAACCACATTAGAAAAACGTTGGTAAAAAAAATAGCAATAAGAAAAAAACTTATATGTTTTAAAATAAGTAAAATCTTTTTGGTAATTTCATCGGTTTCTTTACCTGATTTATCTCTTCTGTTACCCTCAAAAAAGTATTCTATTCTTCTGAAAATCATTTCTAAGAAAATAGTTTGTGGACAGGCCCAACCACACCATAATCTTCCAAAAATTACTGTAAATAAAACAATAAAAACGACAACAATCAACATTATTAGTGCTAAGATAAAAGTATCCTGAGCCCATACTAAATTGCCGAAAATAGAGAATTTCCTATTAGCAATATCAATCAACATTAATGGATTTCCATTTATTTTGATTAAAGGTGCAAATATTAAAAAAGATATGCAAAACCAAGCAAACCAAGTTCTTCTGTTATACCACTTACCTTTAGGTTGTTTTGCATATATTTTTTTACTTTTCCCTGTATCATCAACATTTGTTGGTCTATCTCTAAAAGATTGATTATTCTCTTCCATTATTTGGGAGTATAAAATGACTTGTCAGTTGAAATTGTAATTGGTAAAAGATATGTTATTTGCATTCAGATCCTTGAGCTGTCTTTGCATTTGCAGGATTAGAACCAACTAATTTTTTTGAAATAAAAACTGCCAATTGAGACATTTGTTTTTCGCTTAAAGTTGATTTAAAAGGAGTCATCCCTTTTTCTGGGACTCCTTCTTTTATAACCTTTTTTAAATCATCTATTTTACAGCCATGAATTGTAAAATTATCGCTTAAGTTTGGTCCTATTGCATTCCCTTCTCCTTTGGCTCCATGGCATGCAATACAACCTTTTTCGTTATACAATTTTTCTCCATCAGCTATCATTTCAGCATCAGATTGATTACCTCCAGCATTTTCTGTAGAATTCAGTTTCATTTTTTGTTCTTCAACAGATGCAATATATTCGCTGTTTTGATCCATTCCATTATCAGGATATCCAAAATATTTTACTGCATAAAACCCCGAAAATGCAATAGTAGCAAAAAAAAGCAATATTACCCATAATGGTGACGGATTATTTAATTCTTTAATTCCATCATATTCATGTGTATCTTCATGATCATTCAAGATATTCTTGTTTTCAGTATTTTCTGTCATAATTTTCTGTTTTTATGATTTTTCGCTATCACTAGGATAGTCATTTTTTAAAATTGATTCTTTAAATTCTTTTAAGTCTGATTTAGGAATCATTGCAACTCGGTAAATCATTATTATAAATAAAGTAAGGAAAATAAGGAGCCCAATGGTATAATACCATTGGATTCCGTTTTCATTTTTTAAAACATCATTTACAAATCCCATTTAAATTTATTTTATTTTGTTTGCTGCAGGTGAAATATCTTTGCCTAATTTGTGTAAATAAGCAATTATGGCAACCATTTCTGAATTGGGATTTATAGTAACACCTGATGCTTTTAATTCTTCAACAATTAATTTTGCCTGTGCATTATAATCCTCAATAGCTTTTTTGTCATAATCTTTTTCATAAGGGACACCTAAAGTTTGCATTACCCTGATTTTTTTGGGTATGATATTTAGATTAACCTCTTTGTCTGCCAACCATGTATAAGCAGGCATAATTGTTTGAGGAATCATTTCCAAAGGTTTCATAAAATGGTTATAATGCCAAATAGCTGTTTTATAAGTTGAGCTGCCAATATAACCAGCACGTGCTAAATCTGGGCCACTTCGGCGAGAACCCCATTGGAAAGGATGATCGTAAACAAATTCTCCAATTTTTGAATATTCACCATATCTATCAGTTTCGTATCTAAGTGGTCTTACTTGTTGAGAATGACAATTGTAGCATCCATTGCTAATATATACATCTCTACCAGCTAGTTCAAGTGGAGAGTAGGGTTTTACACTTGATATTTTAGGAACATTAGATTCTACTTTCATCATTGGAATAATTTGGACAGCTCCTCCAACAACTAAAGCAATAAAAACTAAAATTGCAAATCGTATAGACTTTCTTTCTAACCAACGATGAATGGTTTCTGATGAAGAATTGCGTTTCTCATTGTTTTCAAGAGCTGGTGCTTCAGCTGCTTCATTATTTACAAGATTACCGATTTTTATGGTTTTCACAATATTAAATAAAAATAAAATAAAACCCACTAAGAATAAAACTCCTCCTACAATTCTGAAATGATACATTTGTATTAATCTTGATGAGGTTTCAACAAAATTTGGATATACCAATAATCCATCACTATTATACTCACGTAACATTAACCATTGAGTGATTCCTGCCCAATACAAAGGTATGGCAAAAAGAAGGATACCAAGGGTCGCTATCCAAAAATGTATATTTGCTAATTTTTCGGAATATAGATTAGTTTTAAACATTTTAGGAACAAGCCAATAAATCATACCAAAAATAAGACCTCCATTCCAGCCCATTCCAGCTATATGTGTATGTGCAATGGTCCAATCCGTAAAATGACTAATGGCATTTACACTTTTTAATGACATCATAGGTCCTTCAAGTGTTGCCATTCCATAAGCTGTAATTGCAACTACCATAAATTTTAGAGCTGCACTATCACGTACTTTATCCCAAGCACCTCTTAATGTTAAAAACCCATTAATCATACCTCCCCAAGATGGTGCTATTAGCATGATTGAAAATGTAACACCTAGAGCTTGAACCCAATCTGGTAATGATTGAAACAATAAATGATGTGGACCCGACCACATATATATAAATATTAGTGCCCAAAAATGCACTATTGATAACTGATATGAATAAATAGGTCTTCCCGATGCTTTTGGTAAATAATAATACATCAAACCAAGCCAAGGAGTAGTGAGGAAAAATGCAACTGCATTATGTCCATACCACCATTGAACTACTGCATCTTGTGCACCAGCATATATAGGATAACTTTTTAAAATTGAAACAGGGATTTCAATTGAATTCACAATATGAAGAACGGCTACTCCAATAAAAGTTGCTAAATACCACCAAACTGCTGCATAGATGTGTTTTACCCTTCTTTTTATAATTGTACCTATCATATTCCAGCCAAAAGCAACCCAAATTAATGCTATTAAAATATCAATTGGCCATTCTAATTCTGCATATTCTTTGCCTGTAGTAAAACCTGTTAGCAAAGTAAGTGCAGCCAAAACAATAATTAATTGCCAGCCCCAGAAATTCAGTTTACTTAAAAAATCACTGAACATACGGGCTTTAAGTACTCTTTGTAATGAATAATAAACACCTGCATACATCGCATTTCCAATGAAAGCGAAAATTACGGCATTGGTATGTACTGGTCTTACTCTTCCGAATGAAGTAAATTCAATACCCAAATTAAAAAAAGGGAAAGCCATTTGTAGGGCTGCTAAAATGCCTACTACCAAAGCTACTGCTCCCCAAATAACAGTAGCCCAAATAAAATTTTTAACAATGGCGTTGTCGTAGTTAAATTTTTGAATCTCCATAAATTATGAAATTTAATTATCTGCTTTTTCTGATGTTTCTTCTTTTGTTACATCATCATCATCAAAAAGAATTCTGACCGATGGTGTATAGTTATCTTCATATTGTCCAGACTTAACTGCCCAAACAAAAAGCCACAAAAAAATTAATGCAGCAAATAAACTAACACCTATAAGTAAGTAAAGTATGTTCATCACTAAATTGCGATTCAAAGTTAATAATTTTTTTTATTTTTTTAATGTTTTTTAATAAAATGAATGAAATTAACAAAATATTTTTTAATGAATTGATATAAAGCAGATTGGGAAATTGAAAATTAAGGTAAATGAGAAATATTTGACCTATAATTATTATTAAAGACACAAATTGACACTTTTTTAGTGTTAAAAACAGCATTCTTATACCTTAATGCTGTATGAAAATAATAAAAAATGAACTATTCAATTAAAAATACATCATCTGTATCTAGGTAATTCAGTTTAATTTTATGCACCTTGTTTATAAGAGTTTTATCTGTTTTGGTTTTAACTCTTATGTAATTTTCTGTAAATCCATAAATAAAACCTGAGTGTATATCAGATTCAAAAAGAACTTTATGTGTAGTGTTTTGATTTGCAATGTAAAACTGATGTTTTTTTATTTCAGATAATTCTTGCAATTTTTTACTTCTGTCTCTGCGAATGTTAATAGCAACTTTACCTTCTAATTTTGCAGCAAGTGTATCAGGTCGTTCTGAATAAGTGAAAACATGCAGGTAAGATATTGGTAATGAATCTATAAAAGTGTAAGTGTCATTGAAATCTTCATCATTTTCACTAGGAAAGCCACAAATTACATCAGCTGCAATACATGCATCTGGCATTTTTAATTTGATTCTTATGAGTCTTTCTGCAAATAGTTCTCGTTGATAGTGCCTTTTCATCAATTTCAATATTTTGTTACTACCCGATTGTAAAGGAATATGAAAATGAGGTAAAAATTTATTAGAATTAGCTACAAATTCGATAATTTCATCTGTAAGTAATTCTGGTTCAATTGATGAAATTCGATATCTCTCAATGCCTTCAACTTTATCTAAAGCTTGAATTAGTTGAAAAAAAGTTTCTCCATTTTGTTTGCCAAAATCGCCAATATTAACTCCTGTTAAAATAATTTCTTTAAGACCTTCTTTGGCAATTTGCTGTGCAGATTTTATAATATTTTCAATGGTGTCGCTTCTGCTTCTGCCTCTAGCAAAAGGAATGGCACAATATGTGCAAAAGTAATCGCATCCATCTTGTATCTTTAAAAAAGAACGAGTTCTGTCTCCTGAAGAATATGAAGGAATAAAAGCATCATCCTTTTCCATTTGTTTTACGCCACTAAAAGCACAATTTTCCTCAAAATTATTTTCTGATTCAGTAAGCATTTCATACAACTTATGCTTTTCGTTATTACCAACAATAATATTAACACCTTCAATTGCTTGAATATCTTCAGCTTTAAGTTGAGAAAAACAACCGATTACAGCAACTTTTGCATCTGGATTTCTATTAATTGCAGCCCTGATTGATGTTTTGCATTTTTTTTCGGCAATAGCTGTAACTGTGCATGTATTAATTACATATATATCTGCTTTTTCTTTAAAATCTGTTATTTCATAACCATTTTCTTCAAATTTCCTTGATATTTGAGAGGTTTCAGCAAAATTTAATTTACATCCAAATGTTTGAAAAGCTATTTTTTTATTCACAGTAAAATCAGTTATAAATTAAAAAAATTATGACCTTGAGATCTCTCCATATATATCGTAATCTTCTGTATTAGTTATTGTTACGTTGTAAAAATTACCAATAATCAAATCTTTATTTGAAGTTATAAGTACTTCAGTGTCAACTTCAGGTGAATCAAATTCGGTTCTGCCTATCCAAAAATTTCCTTCTTTTCTGTCTATTATTGTTTTATAGGTTTTGCCAATTTTCTTTAAATTTAATTCTGCAGAAATTAGTTGTTGCAATTCCATAATTTCCGATTGCCTTTTTTCTTTTGTTTTTGCTGATACATTGTCTTTCAACTTATAAGCTGAAGTATTTTCTTCGGGAGAATAAGTAAATACACCTAATCGTTCGAATTTACTATCTGCAACAAATTTTTTCAACTCTTCAAATTGAAAAAAGGTCTCTCCCGGATAACCAACGATTAAAGTTGTTCTTATATTAATACCTGGAACTATTTTTCTTAGTTTTGAAATTAATTCTTTTGTTTTTGAGCTATCAATATTTCTTTTCATTGATGCAAGAATTTCTGTATTAATATGTTGCAACGGAATGTCCAGATATTTACAAATATTGTCATATTTAGCCATTATTTTAAGCACATCCATCGGAAATGCTGCTGGGTAAGTATAATGCAAACGAATCCATTCAACTCCCTTTATTAAAGCTATTTTTTCGAGCAATTCTGCTAATTTGCGTTTTTTGTAAATATCCATTCCATAGTAAGTTAAGTCCTGAGCAATCAAAATGATTTCTTTTACTCCCTGACTAACTAACCATTCAACTTCACTTATTAAATTTTCGATAGGTTTCGAAATATTATTTCCTCGAATTAAAGGAATGGCACAAAAAGAACATCTTCTATTACAACCTTCTGCAATTTTCAGATAAGCATAATGTTTAGGTGTTGTCAGCATTCTTTCACCAAGTAGTTCTTTTTTTAAATCTACTTCCAATGTTTTCATGAGATCAGAAATATCATTAACACCAAAAAATGCATCAACTTCAGGCATTTCTTTTTTTAGTTCATCTTTATAACGTTGAGATAAACAGCCCATTACATAAACCTTTTTAAGCTTCCCTTTTTTCTTGGCTTCGGAATAAGTTAATATTGAATCAATTGATTCCTCTTTTGCATCTGCAATAAATCCACAGGTGTTAATAACTACGATATCTGCATCATCTTTTTCAGAATCATGCAAAACAATGTATTTGTCATTTAATTGACGCATAAGCTGCTCTGAATCAACAAGATTCTTTGAGCAACCCATCGTGATGATATTTATTTTTTGTTTAGGTTTAGTATTCAATATATATGTATTATTAAAAAAGGGTATAAAACTATTATTTTATACCCTCGTAAAAAATATTTTTAATTCAGATTTATTTGCAATTTTTATCTAATAATTCCTGAACATCACTTCCAAAATCTTTGGTATAGCCAAGTTCCAATGCTTTTTTCAAATCTTTGCATGCATTTACATTATCTTTCTTTTCAAGGTAAACGTTGGCTCTTACTTTGTAAGCAAATGAGTTTTTAGAATCAAGATTTATAGATTTGTTTACATCAAGCAAAGCTCCTTCAAAATCTTTAATATTGAATTTTGCAAATGATCTGTTGTTATACATTATGGCATCTGTACTGTCAAT
>CAZWRD010000075.1:0-2733 GCA_964636105.1 uncultured Bacteroides sp. | reverse complement strand
TTGCCTTTACATAGTGCAATATCATAATAAGCTTCCCATGAGTTTGGGTTTATTTCTAAAGCTTTTTTGTAATAATTAATAGCTTCTTCATAATTCTTTTTGCCAAATTCTATGTTGCCTCTAGCAATCATTTTATTATCGCGGTTTCTGCATGCTGTGGAGCTGAAAATTAGTATTATTCCAAATGAAAGAATAAATAATTTGTGTAAATTTTTCACCATAATGTTCATTTTAAAATTCTTTACAAATCTATAAAAAAAATTAAACACTTCATAAAAAAATGAAAAAAAAAATCAAATTTAACATTAATTGAATAAAGAATCTACAAATGCTTGTTTATTAAATATTTGTAAATCTTGCATTTTTTCTCCTATTCCGATATATCTTACCGGGATTCTAAATTGATCAGAAATTCCAATTACAACACCCCCTTTAGCTGTGCCATCTAATTTCGTAAGTGCCAATGCATTAACTTCTGTGGCAGCTGTAAATTGTCGTGCTTGTTCTATTGCATTTTGTCCTGTTGAGGCATCTAATACCAAAAGAACTTCATGAGGTGCATCAGGTATTACTTTTTGCATAACGCGTTTAATCTTAGTTAATTCGTTCATCAAATTGATTTTATTATGCAAGCGCCCTGCTGTGTCAATGATAACAACATCTGATTTGCGTGCAACAGCAGATGCAACAGTATCAAAAGCTACAGAAGCGGGATCGGCACCCATACCTTGACTAACGATTGGGACATCAACTCTACTAGCCCAAATAGTAAGTTGATCAACAGCTGCTGCTCTAAAAGTATCAGAAGCTCCTAATAAAACTGATTTTCCGGCTAGTTTAAATTGATGTGCAAGTTTTCCTATAGTTGTTGTTTTTCCAACCCCATTAACACCAACTACCATTATTACGTAGGGCTTTTCTCCGTCAGGAAAAGAAAAGTCAAAGCGAGTTTCAGTTTCATTTTCTTGTAACAAGCCTGCAATTTCTTCTTTAAGGAGTGAATTCAATTGTTCAGTACCCAAATATTTGTCCTTAGATACTCTGTTTTGAATTCTATCAATTATTTTTAAAGTAGTTTCTACCCCAACATCTGAAGAAATTAATATTTCTTCCAGATTATCAAGTACTTCATCATCTACTTTTGATTTGCCAATAATCGCTTTTGATATCTTAGCAAAAACACTTTCTTTGGTTTTTGAAAGACCTTTGTCAAGGTTTTCTTTTTTTTCTTTTGTAAAAAACGAAAATATACCCATTATATATAAAAATTTTGGATGCTAAGATATGAAAAAAATCAATTAGTATAAATAAAAAGAAGTCCCAATAAAAAATACGGGACTTCCTCAATAAGCAAAATACAAATTTAATTTTGTTTTGCTAAAAAATCTTTTACTGTATCATTAGGAACCATAGTTTCTTTCCAAACATATGCACCTGTTTTTGGTGATTTCACCATACGATATACTTTCGCAAAATCCTTACCTGAGGATGTTCTTAACGTTGCAACTACTTTCTTTGCCATAACTCAACCTTATTTAATTTCTTTATGAACTGTCATTCTTTTTAAGATAGAATTGTATTTTTTCAATTCTAATCTTTCTGGTGTATTCTTTTTATTCTTTGTAGATATATACCTTGAAGTGCCTGGCATTCCGCTGGCTTTATGTTCGGTGCATTCTAAAATCACCTGTACTCTTGCTTCTTTACTCTTTTTGGCCATCTGTTTTGACTATTGATTTTTAAGGGGTGCAAAATTACATACATTAATTTAAAAAACCTAATATTTTTTTAATTTTATTTACTAATTTTGAAACCCTAATGTATTTATATGTTTTGGCAAAATTACATAAAAAATTTTAATTCGTATCTTAAATTGGAAAAATCTCTTTCAATTAATTCTATTGATGCATATATGCATGATATTGATAAGCTTACGCAATATCTTGAATTAATTAAATCAGATGCGACCCCTTTAGATATTACATTTAAGCAGTTACAGGATTTCGTTAAATGGATTAATTCGTTAGGTTTAAATGCACGATCTCAGATGAGAATTATTTCAGGTGTTAAAGCTTTTTTTAAGTATCTTCTTATCGAAGACCTTATTCAAGTAAATCCTGCAGAACTTTTGGAAGCACCCAAGATTGGACGTAAATTACCAGATACTCTTAATGTTATAGAGATAGATCGTATAATTTCAGCTATCGACTTAAGCTCTAACGAGGGTGAAAGAAATAAAGTAATCATTGAAACGCTATACAGTTGTGGTTTAAGGGTTTCTGAATTGGTTAATCTGAAAATTTCAAATTTACATTTCAAAGAGTAGTTTATTTTAGTTGAAGGTAAAGGTGATAAGGAAAGATTGATACCAATTGGAAAGCCTACCATAAAGTTGATAAATAACTATATAAAAAAAGTAAGAATACATATAAAGATAAAAAAATCGCATGAAGATTATGTTTTTCTTAATAGGAGAGGTTCTAAACTGAGTAGAGTTATGATTTTTACAATAATTAAACAGTTGGCAGAAAAAATTGGTTTAGAAAGAAATATCAGTCCTCATACTTTCAGACATTCTTTTGCAAGCGATTTAATTGATGGAGGAGCAGATTTGAGAGCTGTTCAGGAAATGCTTGGACATGAGTCGATTACTACTACCGAAATTTATACCCATCTCGATAGAGAGTTTCTGAGAGATAATATTTTATCTTTTCATCCAAGAGCAAGAAAAAG
>CAZWRD010000074.1:0-14786 GCA_964636105.1 uncultured Bacteroides sp. | reverse complement strand
TAGCTGGCGCAACAATGTCATTCTTGATTTCAGCATTTTTATTTACATAATCCATTAAGTATTTGTAATAACTTGCCTTTAAACTTTCTAAAGCCTTTTCATTTTCAAGAGCATATACTTTATCAAATACCATTTTGGCTTCATCGCTTACATTCATTATCTTGTTTACAGTTCTGAAATCCTGTAATTGACTTTCAACGATATGTAATGAATCAGTAATTCCAGACAATTGATTATCAATAAAATCAATAGTATTACTAGCAATAAGGTTTTTATCTTCCAAATCACTGTTAATATAAACCTTGGTAAGCATATTGATAAAATCAATTGCTTTTTGCTTGTTTTTATTTTTCAAAGTAAGCTCTAAAATAGTAGCTTCTTTATTTATAGGTTCAATTTTTGAACTTTTAAATTGAGTGGTTAATTGATCAACATCATTTATAGTAAATTGATAATTTTTACCATTATTATCCTTTGGCTTGTAATTTTCAGTTAGGATAATTTTAAAATTCAAATGATCATCTTTATACCATTCCCCAAAACTTAGTGTTTTAGTATTTTTCTTAATATCAACTTTTTCTTCTAAAGGTCTTTCTTTACGATAATTATATAAAGTTGCGTTGGTTTGTTCTGGAATTTCCAATTCATATTTATCACTTGAAACGATATTTACAAAAATTGGAGTACCAACCAACTGATTAAATGTAGTATCTATTACCACTTGAAAAGGGCAATCTTTATATAGTTCATCCGTTTTAAATTTAGTCTCAGTAAAATATGAAACGTAAAAATCCAATTGCTTAATAGCTTTATTAGTTAATGAATAAGACTGTAAGATTCCTATTTCATTTTGTACATTTTTTTGCGAACCAAATAAATCCAAACCTTTCAGTAGGTCTCCTCCCATTCCGCCACCTTTTTTATCATCCTTTACCAATACTGTTGATTTCACTTCATAAATTGGTATTGAATATTTGTTAAAAACAAACGCCAGTAAAAGTGCAAGTATTATAGATATTGCAAAATAATGCCAATGCGACAACATTTTGAATATAATGGACATTATATCCACTTTTTCTTCTTGCTCTTGTGGTTGTTGCGGTAAATTGTTATTAGCTTGATATTGTTCCACTTGTATTCTTTTTTTTATTTTTAAATATCTTTTTTATTTTTTAAGTAAAGCATAAATTGTTGCCAGAGTTGAAACTGTTGACAAAACGATAGTCCATGGGAAAGTTCCGAATCCCAATGACTTTGAAGCTTTATTAGGCTCAATATAAATAATATCATTAGGTAAAATATAATATTCTTCCTGACTTAAAAGATTTCTATCAGTTATATCAACCATTTTAACTTTATCACCTGATTCAGTTTTGCGAATCAACATAACTCTCAATCTATTGCCATATACAGTTAAATCTCCTGCTTTAGCAATTGCCTCCAATATGTTTACCTTATCCTGATAAAAATAATAAACACCAGGACGCGTTACATCACCAATAATACTCACTCTGAAATTAGCAAGCTTAACAACAACTGTGGCTTCTTTCAGGTACTTTCCAATGGCTTTCTGAATTTCTTTTTGAGCATCTCCTAAGCTTAAATCTTTTACGTAAATATTGCCAGCAATAGGGAAATTAATAAAGCCCGAATCGCTAATATTATAACTGTTCAAATAAACACCCATTTCACTTTGAAATTGATAGGCATTATTCATAGAACTCCCACCATTAAAAAAGTCGAAACTCTCTGTATTTACACTGTTAATCTTGATATAAAGTACATCATTTGATTTTAAACGATACTCAGGACTTTTGCTTGCGTAAACATTATTTTCGCTTGCAGCTTTTGCTTTTTCCTGTAAATAAATTAGTTTTTTTTGTGGCGTACACGACGCTATACTAATGATAATCATTAAGATAATCATTATATTCAACTTGTTTTTAATATTTGCCATACGCTTCTTCATGAAGTGATTATATTTATAATTGAATGATTTATACTATTTTAAAGAGTGCAAAAATAACACTTTTTTTACACATAAAATAAAACTTTTTACATTAAATACTTTTTTAACACTTTAAATAAATTAAACTAATTATTCAAATGTTTCTCCTATTAAAGTTGCAGATGTGCAATTTGTAATCTTAACATTTACATAATCACCTATTTTAAAATCTTTTTTAGGTAACACAACTACTTTATTTTGACTATTTCTACCAAAATATTTTTGTGAAGAACGTTTTGAAACTCCTTCTATTAAAACTTTGAAAGTCTTACCAACATCTCTTTTATTACTTAATGCAGAAAGCTCTTTTTGTAATTCAATTATTTCGTCTAATCTGCGACTTTTAATGGTTTCTTCAACATTATCTACAAACCTTTTAGCAGCAACTGTATCCGGTCGTTCTGAATATTTAAACATAAATGCATAATCAAACCCAACCCAATTCATTAAGGATAATGTATCTTGATGATTGTCTTCAGTTTCATCACAAAATCCGGCAATAATATCAGTGGAAATAGCACATTCTGGTATAATCGTTTTAATAGCTTCAATTCTACTCATATACCATTCTCTGGTATATTTACGATTCATTTTTTTTAAAACATCAGTACTTCCTGACTGTACTGGTAAATGAATGGCTTTGCATATATTTTCATATTTTGCAATGGTATGCAAAAGCTCATCAGAAATATCTTTTGGATGTGATGTCGCAAAACGCACTCTTAATAATGGATTAATCAATGCAATTTGTTCAAGTAATTTTGAAAAATTCATATCCGAATCTTCATTCCAATGATAGGAATTTACATTCTGACCTAAAAGTGTAATTTCACGATATCCCTTATCAAATAAATCTTGTGCTTCATTTATAATAGTCTGTGGGTCACGGCTACGCTCTTTTCCTCTTGTATAAGGAACAACACAATAAGTACAAAAATTTTCGCAACCACGCATTATAGAGATAAAAGCTGAAATCCCATTATTATCTAAACGTACAGGTTCTATTTCTGCATAAGTTTCTTCTTCAGATAAAATAACATTTGCCGCTTTTTGACCACTTTCAGTTACATTAAGCAAATTTGGTAAATCACGATAAGCATCAGGTCCCACAATTAAATCAACAGCTTCTTCATTAAAAATTTTTTCTTTCAATCTTTCGGCCATACAACCTAAAAGACCAATTTTTAAATCAGGATTCTTTTTTTTGTATGATCTTAACTCTCTGAGTCTTCTGTTAACTTTTTGTTCAGCATTATCGCGTATTGAACAGGTATTCAGAAAAATTACATTTGCTTGATTTATATCTGTTGTTACTTCGTAATCTATTGATTTCATGACCGAACCTACAATTTCACTATCCGAAAAGTTCATCTGACAACCGTAAGTTTCTATAAATACTTTTTTTGTACTCACCTATTTGATTTATTAAATTATTTTTCTAAACAAAATTAAAGCAATTTTGTTAAAAAAGACATTATAAATAGTTTAATATCAAAATATTAAAATATCTCTATTTGAACATGCAAAGGTAATCAAAAATAGGTATTTTTAAAATTTTCAGAATATTTATATAAAAAAATTCTGTCTATTAGAAATATTATGTTTTATTTTGTGCCGTTTTTTATACAATTATATATAAATAATAGAATTTATGTCGAAAAATCTTGTAATAGTTGAGTCTCCTGCAAAAGCTAAGACAATTGAAAAATTTTTAGGTAGTGATTTTGTTGTAAAATCAAGTTTTGGTCATGTGAGAGATTTATCAAAAAAAACGATAAGTATTGACATTGAGAATAATTTTGAACCTCAATATGAAATTTCTCCTGACAAAGTAAAAACAGTAAATGAATTAAAAAAGTTAGCTAAAGCAGCAGAAATTGTGTGGCTTGCTTCCGATGAAGACCGTGAGGGAGAAGCCATATCATGGCATTTGATGGAAGCTTTAGGTTTAAAAGAAAGCAAAACAAAACGTATTGTTTTTCATGAAATTACAAAAACAGCCATAACTCACGCAGTTGAAAACCCAAGAAGTTTGGATATTAATTTGGTTAATGCACAACAAGCTCGCAGGGTGTTAGATAGATTAGTTGGATATGAACTTTCTCCGGTATTGTGGAAAAAAGTAAAACCAGCTTTATCTGCTGGTCGGGTACAGTCTGTAGCAGTTCGTTTAATTGTTGAACGTGAAGAAGAAATAAGAAATTTTACAACTACTTCATTTTATAAAGTTGTTGGGATTTTTGATGTTAAAACTGCAAGTATATCGGCTGAACTTTCAAAAAGATTTGAAAAGAAAGAAGATGCAATTAAATTCTTAAATGATTGTATAAAGGCTATATTCACTGTTTCAGATGTTGAAACCAAACCAGCAAAAAAATCGCCTGCTCCACCATTTACAACGTCCACATTACAACAGGAAGCCAGCAGAAAATTGGGATTTCCTGTTGCAAAAACCATGATAGTTGCTCAACAGTTATATGAATCAGGATTAATTACTTATATGAGAACTGACTCTGTTAATCTTTCAAACTTGGCAATATCGATGGCTAAAGAAGAGATTGAAAAATTATATGGAGCCGATTATGTGAAAACCCGAAAATATGCTACCAAAACCAAAGGAGCACAAGAAGCACACGAAGCCATCCGTCCAACTTATATGAATAATCAAAGTATTGATGGAGATGCATCTCAAAAACGATTATACGATTTGATATGGAAACGAACAATAGCTTCTCAAATGGCTGATGCTCAACTTGAAAAGACCAATATTATTATCGATATCGACAATCGTTCTGAAAATTTTGTTGCCAAAGGAGAAATTATCAAATTTGATGGTTTCTTAAAAGTTTATCTGGAATCAAACGATGATGAGGATGAAGAAAATCAAAAAGGATTATTACCTCCTGTGAAAAAAGGAGAAAAATTGACTTTGAATGAATGTAATGCTACGCAGAGCTTTACACAACATCCTGCAAGATATACTGAAGCTAGCTTGGTAAAAAAACTGGAAGAATTAGGTATTGGTCGTCCATCTACCTATGCACCAACAATTTCCACTATTCAGAAACGAGAATATGTAGTTAAAGAAGACAGAGATGGAGAAATCAGAAAATTTGATTTAATAACATTAAAAGACAATAAAATTAAAGAGATCATCAAAACCGAAAAAACTGGTTTTGAAAAATCAAAATTATTTCCAACAGATATAGGATCAGTTGTTAATAAGTTTTTGGTACAATATTTTGACACCATTCTCGATTATAATTTTACTGCTGAAGTTGAAAAAGAGTTTGACGAGATAGCAGAAGGTAGTTTGGTATGGAATGAAATGATTAAAAGTTTTTATAAACCATTTCATGAAAGTGTTGAAAAAACACTTAAAGAATCTGAAAGAGTTAAAGGTGAAAGGTTGTTGGGAATTGATCCAAAAACACAAAAAAATGTTTATGTAAAAATTGGACGTTATGGAGCCATGGCTCAAATAGGTGATACACAATCGGAAGAAAAACCTACTTTTGCCGGACTCAAAAAAGGTCAGAGCCTTGATAGCATTACTCTTGAAGAAGCATTATCTTTATTCGATTTACCACGCATTTCTGGGAAATTTGAAGATTTGGAAATGACAGTAGCCATTGGAAGATTTGGTCCCTATATTCGTCATGATGGGAAATTTTATTCGCTTACCAAAACAGATGATCCTTATGAAGTAAGTGAAGAAAGATGTATAGATATTATTAAAAGCAAGCGCATTACAGATGCAGCAAAAAATGAAATTGCACAACATTTTCCCAAAAATCTGGGAGAATATGAAAAAAACGAAGTTGTGGTTTCAATTGGCAGATTCGGTCCATATATTACGCATAACAAAACCAATTATCCAGTTGCTAAATCTCAGGATTTATTAGCTTTAACATTGGAAGAAGCTATTGAATATATTCAAGGAAAGAAAAAGAAATCAGCAGAAAAAGCATTAAAGGAATTCCCAGAAAATACGAATGTAAAAGTTCTTAGTGGAAGATATGGAGCTTACATAAAAATTGGCAAAGACAATTACAAAATCACTGGCGATAAAGATGCCAATGATTTAACATTAGCAGATTGTTTGAAAATTGCTGAGGAAAGTGGAAAAGCACCCAAAAAAACTACTAAAAAAGCTGATACTAAATCAACAACTAAAGCTACCACAAAATCTTCTGCAAAAAAAACAAAACCAAAAGTTTAAAAAAATAAAAATGCTGGATATAAATAAAATACGAGCAGACTTTCCGATTTTACAACAAAGTGTTTATGGTAAACCGTTGGTTTATTTTGATAATGCGGCAACTAATCAAAAACCTCAGTGTGTTATAGATACATTGGTAAATTACTATTCAACGGAGAATAGTAATATTCACCGTGGGGTTCATTTTCTAAGTCAGAAAGCAACCATAGCTTTTGAAAATGCAAGAGAAACCGTAAAAAGTTTTATCAATGCGAAATCTTCGTCGGAGATTATTTTTACTAGAGGAACTACTGAAAGTATAAATTTAGTTGCCCAATCTTTTGGTAAAAAATTTATCAATCAAGGAGATGAAGTAATAATCTCAGCCTTAGAACATCATTCAAATATAGTTCCATGGCAAATGATTTGTGAAGAAAAAGGTGCTAAATTAAAAATAATTCCATTTTTTGAGAATGGTGAACTTGATTTGGATGCTTTCGAAAATTTGATTTCCGTAAAAACCAGAATCATTGCCATAACTCACGTTTCCAATGCATTAGGAACTATCAATCCAATTAAAGAAATTATTAAAAAAGCACATGAGCATAACATCCCCGTTTTGGTTGATGGTGCTCAAGGAATTGCACATGCAGTGGTTGATGTCCAAGAACTAGACTGTGATTTCTATTGTTTTTCAGGACATAAAATTTATGCTCCCATGGGAGTAGGCGTTTTATATGGCAAAGAAGAATTATTAAACCAAATGCCTCCATATCATGGTGGTGGTGAAATGATTAAGACAGTTACCTTTGAGAAAACAACCTATAATGATTTACCTTTTAAGTTTGAAGCTGGTACGCCCAATGTTGGTGATGTTTTGGGATTGGAAAGGGCTTTACAATATGTAAAAGAAATTGGTTTAGAAAACATTGCAAAATATGAGGATGATCTTTTAAAGTATGCTACAGAAAAATTATCAAAAATTGAAGGTATCAAATTTTATGGAACCTCTGAGCATAAGTCTGCCGTTATCTCTTTCTTAATTGGTGATATTCACCCCTTTGATGCAGGAACAATTATAGATCATTTCGGTGTAGCTGTAAGAACTGGACATCATTGTGCCCAGCCACTTATGGATATTTACAAAATTCAGGGAACAATTAGAGCTAGTTTTGCGTTTTATAACACCAAAGAAGAAATTGATGTTTTAATAACTGCCGTAAAAAAGGCACAGCAAATGTTTCAATAAGTTATAAATTATTGTGTTATGAGTTATAAATGAGTTTAGTCTAAAAAGCTAATAAACAACATGTTTTCAAAACTGTTAGGTTTATATTCATCAGTTTCTGATTTAGACATTTGATAGCAGACACCTTTACAGGTAATACTCATAAATAATTAATAAACATACAAACCATATATCTAATCAATCAACAAATTTTAAATAAACATGAGAAAAATAAGTTCAGTTTTGGTGGTTTTATTTTTAATGTCAACCACAGTTTTTGCTCAAAAACAACTTAAAAGTTTCGATGAATTAATGAGTTCACTAAATAGTGGTAAACAGGTTCGTATGGTAGCATACTATAAAAAATGCAAACTAATAAGCGACAATGAAGAGCAGGAAAAAGTACCTGATGCAGTGGGTGGAATGCATTTGGGCGTTTATGAATATTTTGCAAAAGAATCAATTAAAAATAAGCTCGCATTTGTGGTTTTTTCCGAATCAAAGTTAATACAGTATCCCAAAGGAGATGGATTTGTTTATAACTATGTAAAAATTAAAGTTATAGAAGATAATAAAGTAAAAATTACTGCTCAATATGTTGATGCCAAAACTTTTGAAATAAAAATGGATGAGAATTTCTTTGGAGAAATAAATGATGGTAAAAATGAAAAAGGGATTTATTTTTACGAAGCAAATTAAATAGAAAAAGATTATTAAAAATTAAAAAAATGACAATTCAAGAAATAGGAAATCAAATTGTTGAAGAATTTCAAAGTTTCGACGACTGGATGGACAAATACAATTATGTAATTGAAATGGGCAGAGAATGTCCGATGATTGACGAAAAACATAAAGTAGATAACAATTTGATTGTTGGATGTCAATCGAGAGTTTGGTTAAGTGCTGAATATGTTGACGGGAAAATTATATTTAAAGCTGATAGCGATGCTGTAATTACCAAAGGAATTGCTTACTTATTAATAAGAGCATTATCTGGTCAAACTCCACAGGAAATAATCGATTCAAATCTGGATTTTGTTGAAAAAATAGGATTAAAAGAGCATTTATCACCTACACGTTCTAATGGTCTTTTGGCCATGATGAAACAAATGAAACTTTATGCACTAGTATATAAAACAAAATTTGAATCTTAATTATTAATTTTAAATAATGAAAGATGAATAAGAAACCGAATATCCTAAAGGACAAATCCTTTCTTTTTGCTATCAGAATAGTGAATGCTTACAAATTTCTGAAAATTAATTACAATGAGTTTGTTTTAAGTAAACAATTATTAAGAAGCGGAACATCTGTCGGAGCCTTGGTTAGAGAATCACAAAATGCAGAAAGTAAAGCAGATTTTATACATAAATTAGGAATAGCTCAGAAGGAATGTGATGAAACACTTTATTGGCTTGAATTATTACATGCTACTGATTATTTGAAGAATGAAGAATTTGAAAGTTTACATTTTGATGCATCTGAATTATTAAAAATAATTAAGAGTTCAATTTTAACAACAAAACAAAATTTAAAAAAATAAGTTATGATGTCATTGAATTCATCATTCATTATTCATTATTTATAATTAAAAAAATGGAATTAAAAGACGAACTAAGAATGTACGAACAGGGTGTTATTAATGTGTTGAAAACCATTTACGACCCCGAAGTTCCTGTAAATATTTACGATTTGGGGTTGATTTACAAAGTAACAGTAAATGAAGACTTTACAGTTCATATTGAAATGACTTTAACTGCACCCAATTGTCCGGTTGCAGAAAGCTTACCCGAAGAAGTAAGAGAAAAAGTTAGCAATATGGTTGGTATTACCAATGCCGTTGTCGAGATTGTTTTCGAACCACCATGGGATAAAGAAATGATGTCAGAAGAAGCCAAATTGGATTTGGGTTTTTTGTAAGAGAGTCTCTTACATTTTGTGAAAAATATTTTCAAAAAAAGATTTGATGTTTGGTTTTTTATTTAATTTTGTTGTTTTAAATGAAAAACCAAACACACATGAATATTTTATCTAACAGACTAAACAGTTTATCAGAGTCAGAAACATTGGCAATGACTCAAAAGAGCAGAGAATTACAATCGCAAGGCAATAATGTAATTAATCTGAGTATTGGAGAACCCGATTTCGACACTCCATTGGATATCAAAGAATTTGCAAAGAAAGCAATTGACGATAATTTTACACATTATACCCCTGTTTCGGGCTATGCAGATTTGCGTCAAGCAATTTGCCGCAAATTTAAAAGAGATAATAATCTTGATTTTAAACCCGAACAAATTGTAGTTTCAAACGGAGCTAAACAATCGCTTGCAAATGTAATGCTTAGCTTAGTAAATCCAGAAGATGAAGTAATTGTACCAGCTCCTTACTGGGTATCTTACAAAGAAATTATAAAACTTGCAGAGGGCAAAGCCATTTATATTAATGCTCCTATTGAACAGGATTTTAAAATTACGGCAAAGCAACTGGAAGCTGCTATTACGCCAAAAACCAAACTTTTCATGTTTAGCAGTCCTTGCAATCCAACCGGTTCGGTTTATTCCAAAGATGAGTTGAAAGAAATTGCCGAAGTTATTGCCAAACACGAAAATATTTATATCCTCGCCGATGAAATTTACGAACTAATTAATTTTGGAGGGAAACATGAAAGTATTGCTCAGTTTGAATGCGTAAAAGACAGAGTTATTACTGTAAATGGGGTTTCGAAAGGTTATGCAATGACAGGTTGGCGTATTGGTTATATAGGTGCTCCAACATTTATTGCGAAAGCTTGCGATAAATTACAAGGACAAATTACATCAGCTCCAAGCTCAATTGCACAACGAGCTACACTTTGTGCCGTTGATTGTAATCCGAATGAATCGGAAGAACTTAAAACCATGCTGGAAGCTTTTAGAGAAAGACGTGATTTATTGATTTCGTTATTGAAAGAAATTCCCGGAATAAAAACCAATCAGCCACAAGGCGCTTTTTATGTGTTTCCTGATATTTCTTATTATTATGGCAAATCTGACGGAAATATTACCATAAATGGTGGTGAAGATCTTTGTATGTATTTGCTTAATAAAGTTTATGTAGCTTTGGTTTCTGGTGCTGCTTTCGGCGATCCCAATTGTGTTCGCTTTTCGTATGCTACTTCAAAAGAAAATTTAATTGAAGCTGTAAGAAGAATTAAATCAGCTCTTTCTGATTTAAAATAAATTCAGTTTAAAAATTGAAAAGGGACTTTCTGTAAATTTATCAGTAAGTCCCTTTTTTTATCTGACTAAAGTAACACTTCCTGTCCGATTAAACTTTTTGCCTGAAATATCTTTATAAGTTATAGAATACACGTAAACACCTGGAGGAGCTTCCTCATTCAGAAATTTTCCATCCCATCCAAATTCAATATTATGTGATGTAAATAGCAGTTCACCCCATCGATTATAAATTAGCATCTCGAACCAAGCAATACCTTCGCCATAAGCTTTAAAAACGTTATTTAAATTTGGATAATCGGGTGAAAATGCATTGGGAATGTATATTTTCAATTCAGGAAAAACCACAACCTCTACTTTTGTAGAATCTGTACAACCGTTTGAATTGCTAACTACCAAAGAAACTGTATAATTACCTGATAAAGAACCCGAATAAGTATGAAAGAAATTCTGTTGATTGGTTGTAAAACCATCGCCTGTACTCCAAACCCACGAAACACTTCCTATAGAAGCATCCATAAAATGAACTGTGGGATCAAAAATTGAAACCGGATTGGGATTTACAATTATTGCAGGATTAAGCGATGGTAAAACACTAATATTGATTGAATCTTTTGCTTTGCATCCATTAACATCGGTAGCTGAAACAAAATAAAGTGTAGATTGCATAGGTTTTACCAATGGATTAAAAATGCTATTTTGTGATTGCAAACTTGGATCGGGAATATTTGATGTCCATAAATATGAATTGGCTCCACTTACATTTAGAGCAGCTGTTTGTCCTTTGCAAAT
Organism: uncultured Bacteroides sp.; assembly: GCA_964636105.1. GTDB lineage: Bacteria > Bacteroidota > Bacteroidia > Bacteroidales > JACABE01 > JACABE01. Next base: position 3,339 of record CAZWRD010000074.1, on the reverse strand, counting down.
TATGGATGGATTTGCACTTATACTTAATATAACTTTGGGAAATAGCGTTACTAAAACCGAATCATTTACTGATTGATTACATTTGTCAATAAGTGTAACCCGATAGAGTGTAGAAGTTAAAGGATTAACAATTCGCTGAAGATTTGTATCTCCATCATTCCAATTAAAAATATAAGGAGAAATTCCTCCGCTCGCACTAACAGAAATAGGCACACCACTGTTAATGGAACAAATAGATGTATCGCCTTTGGCTGTGATGTTTAAAGGTAAATTTGGCAATATATTTATTATCAAAGTATCGTAATAGCAGGAAGCAGTTTTGGCAATTAATTTAATAAATTTGGGTGTTGTAAATCCAGCATTCTGAAAGGCAGTAATATTTAATATAACTGAATCGGAATTGGCAGGTATAAATATGGTATCGGGTATAGCTGCATAATCTATACCGTTTATGGCTGTTCCTTGTTTAATTAATGGAATGGCATACTTGATGTTTACTGGATTTGGTAATCGGAATTTGATAATTGCATTGTTGCAGCCTCTGATTATACTTGTGTCTGATACAGTTGGATTGGTAAATGCTTTGGTAATTGCTACGGGCGAACTTGAAAAACTATTTGCTTTAAGAAAAACCCCTGAATCGTAAATACCATTGGTAACATCGCAAATAGCAATCTTTATATGATAAGTAGAACATGGAATTACTTTTGCACTAGCTATAAGCGGAACTGTGCCCCCACGATATGTAATATTGGGAATAAAAGAATGATAGTATTGTGTATAATTTAAAAAGCAAGGAGATACTGAACCATTTGAAATTCCGCTATTAATGGTATTGATACTTACAGGCAGATTGGTACCGGGTACCAAAGCAATATTTTTATTGGTATAACTTCCTCCTGCTGGATTTGGACCAGATATAAAAAACCCAAACACATCATCATAATCGGTACATACGGCTGTAAGATATTCATTTGAAGCAAAAACATAGGTAAATTTTATAGAATCGGAACTTGGAATAAAATCGAATTCCAAACGAGCTACATCTTTAAGTGCTTTTCCGGGTTTTAAGGTTTGAAGCTGTGGATCTGAATTAATAGCTATGCCATTTACTATTTCATGCAACACTCCACTGATTGCTACCTGCACGCCACCGCTTGCAATGGTTAGTCCATTTGTAAATCCCAAATTGGTTTGATTTGTATTTGTTTGAAAAGAACCTATCTGATTTGATATATTAATAATGTTAGGTGAATCATTAAATTTTACATTACTAACTGTAACACCTCCTCCTAAAAGAAAATTCTGCACCATTTGCTGTGGTGTTTGCCCAATACCGTTTGCAATTACCAATTGTGCTTTTGAATTAACGGTAACCAACAAAAACAGAAATAAGATTATTAGAAAAAGTTTTTTGAACATAAATTCAATTAAAGAATAATAGATTTAAAAACAATTATTTGCTTTTTAAGTTGCAAAATTACAATTTATAACTTTGTAAATACATGTATGTGGACTTTATTGATAAAAATCAACAAATTAGGCTAAATCAAGTTTAAGAACAGATAATTATTGCTTTCGAAGGCAAGATTGAAATATTTAATTCCTTTTTATTTAAACCAAATCATATCAATGGCGGTATATCCTAAAAAAATGCCAAAGCCACAAAGGGCTATTCCAAGACATTGTATAATACGATTAACAACCTTTACATTGATTTTATTACGATATTTTACCAGGAAATAAGCCAAATAATAAAACCAGATAATACTTCCTACAGAAAGAAACAAAGCATAACAAATACTTATCAACAAAGGAAAATAATTAGGCAAACTTGCATTGGTTTCTTTGTGAATTTCCTGAAGTTTGAGATTTACTGAATCGGCTTTGAAATAACTTATAGAAGTTTGCGGTTTGATGGCTTTGCCTTCTATATTGTTTATTTGCTGAACATTTTTATCAATCATGTCGTCCAAACCTCCGGTATTAAAACCCAACGAAGAAACAATTGAAATAATAATAAACGAAGATGTTAACCAGCCTATAAACAGCGTAGGATTCAAAAAATTAAGCAGAAAACCAGCTAAAAAACCGCCTCTTTCTTTTTTTATTTTGTCGTTGAGGTGTATCTTATCGTCAATATGCTCGATATCAATATGAGTTTTGGCAATTTTTATCCCCAAATATATCAGAAAGATAGCACCTGCAATAAGAATGTAAGGTATTATTGGTTTATAGAGAGAGTATAATTTGGTTAAACCAAAAACAGCAATAAAAACATAAACAAAATCGGCTACACTAGCACCAATGGTTGCCAAAGTGCAATAACGCATTTTCCCTTTTAAGGCATTGGAAGTAATTAATATGCTGATAGGTCCGGCTATAGGCATCGACAGTATGAAACCTGCAACTAAACCTACTATTGATATGGTTAATAAACTTTCAAACATAAATCAGTATATCGTTGGTTAATTTAATGTGTAAAATTATAAAAAATAATTGAACACTAATAAGTTTAATCAATTATTTTGCATTTTGGCTTTTCTTTCCAAGACTTCTGCAGCAACATTTAAATCGGTAGCGGTATCTATTTCCATACAAATATACTCAGTGGTATCAACCACAAAAATATCTTCACCTTGCTTTATCATTTCTTCGAAAGCAACTTCGTAGAATATATTTACCATTTTTTCGTCAACAACTTTGCGGTCGATTGCCTCAAAAAGTTTATACAAACTTTCTTTCCCGAATTTTTCAATTCCGATAGATTCTCCTGCTGCCAAAGCAGGTGGTACTATTTTGCTTATTTCGAGTACACGACCTTTTTCATCAGCTTTTACTTTAATTTCTTCTTCGCCTACATTATGGCGTTTTAATGCCAGGCAATTCTCGTAACCCGATTGCAGCAATGCATCAATTATTTTACTGTCGAAAATAATATCGCTATCCATCAACAACATTTCATCGCCAAGCAATACATCTTTGGCTAGCCAAAGCGAGTAAATATTATTTGTTGAATCGTAAACTTCGTTGTAAATATAAGTTACCTGCAATTGGGGGAAATTTGCAGCTATAAAATCTTTAATTTGTTGTTCGAGATATCCGGTAACCATCACCAATTGAGTGATATTGTTATCCAAAAGGTTTTCGAGCGTTAATTGTAAAATGCTTTTTTCACCAACTTTTAATAAGCATTTGGGAGTATTATTGGTAAGCGGACGCAAACGAGATGCAATGCCTGCAGCTAAAATTACAGCTTTCATATGTTTATTACTTTATGATTTATTTGTACATATGGAACTCGCCATATAAACATCCTCCTGTTTGTGAATATTTTCT
>CAZWRD010000073.1:12896-14863 GCA_964636105.1 uncultured Bacteroides sp. | reverse complement strand
GCCCGCGAACGCATCCGCAATTTGTTTGTCCGCGAAGCTGCCATTACTTCAAAAGTAGCCAAAGGCAAAGAAGTAGAAGGCAACAAATACGAAAACTATTTTGCATGGGACGAAAACCTGATGCGTGCACCATCGCACCGCGTATTGGCAATGATAAGAGGCGAAAACGAAGGCTTTCTCAAATTAAACATAGCACCTTCCGAAGAAAAAGCCCTCGAAATATTAGACCGCATTTTCATGAAAGCCGACAACGAAGCCGCCGACGAAGTATGGAAAGCCGTTAAAGATGGCTACAAAAGATTGCTTTCGGCCTCAATGGAAACCGAAATGCGACAAATCATAAAAGAAAAAGCAGATGCCGAAGCCATACGTGTATTTGCCGAAAACCTGCGTCAGCTTTTGATGGCATCGCCACTGGGGCAAAAGAATGTATTGGCGATTGATCCGGGTTTCCGCACAGGCTGCAAACTCGTTTGTCTCGATAAACAGGGACGCCTCCTGCACAACGAAACCATATATCCACATCCGCCGCAAAACGAAGTAAAACAATCTATCAACAAAATACAGAATCTGGTAAGTTCCTATAAAATAGAAGCCATAGCCATAGGAAACGGAACTGCTGGACGCGAAACCGAAAACCTTATCCGCAAAATACAATTTACCAAAGATATAGTTGCCATAATGGTAAACGAAAACGGAGCTTCGGTTTATTCAGCTTCAACGGTTGCCCGCGAAGAGTTTCCCGATTATGATGTAACGGTAAGAGGTGCGGTCTCCATAGGCCGGAGATTAATGGATCCATTGGCCGAATTGGTTAAGATAGATCCAAAAGCAATTGGAGTCGGGCAATATCAACACGATGTAAATCAGCCGGCTTTGCTTAAAAGTTTGGTAGATGTTGTTGAAAGTTGTGTAAACAATGTAGGTGTAGAAGTAAATACCGCCAGCAAACAACTATTGTCTAATGTTTCGGGAGTTGGACCTTTATTGGCTAAAAATATTGTAGAATATCGTGATAAAAATGGTGTATTCACTTCTCGCGAAAAGTTAAAGAAAGTTCCTCGCTTTGGAGATAAAGCTTTTGAACAGGCAGCAGGATTCCTCCGCATCCGCGATGCCAAAAATCCTTTGGACAACAGTGCCGTGCATCCCGAAAGTTACGAGATTGTGGAGAAAATGGCAAAATCATTGAATACCGACATCAAAGAATTGATTGAAAACAAAGATATACGCACAAAAATAAAACCCGAACAATTTGTCAGCGGCAACTTTGGTTTGCCAACCATCACCGATATATTAAAAGAACTCGAAAAGCCGGGCCGTGACCCACGAACCAAATTCGATTTCTTTGAATTCGACAGAAATGTAAATTCTATTGATGATTTAATCCCCGGCATGACCTTACCCGGAATTGTAACCAACATCACGGCTTTCGGTGCATTTGTTGATATGGGCGTACATCAGGATGGGCTAATACATCTCAGTCAGATGGCAGATCGCTACATCAGCGACCCCAACGAAATAGTAAAACTCAATCAAAAGGTTGATGTAAAAGTACTGGAAGTTGACAAAGTAAGAAAAAGAATTCAATTGTCGTTGAGAAAATAAAAACAGAAGAATTGCGTTATTATTTTTTAGATTTTTCATTAAATAAATTGTAGTTTTGCTAAAAAATCAGAAATGTATTTAGACAGTTATATAAACGATATTAAGGATTTGTGTCTGATAAACAAAGTAAAAACACTTTATGTATTTGGTTCTGTCCTTACAAATAACTTCACCGAAAAGAGTGATATTGATTTGGTAGTAGATATTGATGTAGAAGATCCCTTGGAATATGCTGATTTTTATTTTAATCTGAAATTCAGTTTACAGGATTTGCTCAAACGTCAAATAGATTTGCTCGAAAACAAAGCAATAAGAAATCCATATATCAAAGAAAATATTGAACAGTCAAAATCATTGAT